>JAFEEV010000148.1 GCA_018240935.1 Pseudomonadota bacterium | reverse complement strand
TCCGTTTCGATTTGCCAAGTGCTCGGTGTGATAAAGCCGGAAACTTTCGTGATGCGTTTGATCTCCGGCATGAACTCCCGGCTCGCCAGCTCGGATTTGATCAGCGTGCAATATTCTTCCGGTAGATCATCGCGCCGTTCGATCCACGCTAATTCGTGACCATGCGCATCCATGAGCGCGATGCCTTGCTCCGGATCAGTGATCGGAAACGATCTTACGGGAATAATCCCTTCGTGCATGACACCGGATCGATCGGTAAAAACCAGGCGGCCGTAAGAATTCCGGGTTAATTGATAATCGACGGCGTTACTCATTTCATGTCACCTGCGATACTGTGTTCCATGGCGGGCGCAGCGATCCGGTCTTCGGTATCGACATTGCGCGCTTGCGCCAGATACAGACGATAATAGTAGCCTTCGCGCGCCATCAATTCGGCATGGTTGCCGATTTCGACGATTTTGCCGCGATCCAGCACGATCAGGCGATTAGCTTCGCGCAAAGTGGATAAACGGTGAGCGATTGCGATCGTAGTGCGGCCGCGTACCAAATTGTCCAATGCTTTCTGGATGACTTTTTCAGTGGTGGTGTCTACCGAGGAAGTGGCTTCATCCAGAATCAGAATGCGCGGATTGATCAGCAAGGCGCGGGCGATGGAAATGCGCTGGCGTTCGCCGCCCGACAATGCCTGGCCGCGTTCGCCGACGAGCGAATCGTAGCCGTGCGGCAATCGCAGAATGAACTCATGCGCATGCGCGGCGCGGGCCGCCGCGACAATTTCCGCCCGGCTGGCATCCGGTTTACCGTAGGCGATGTTTTCCGCGATGGTGCCGAAGAATAAAAAGGGTTCCTGCAACACCAAGCCAATATGCTTGCGGTATTCCGCAACCGGTAGTGTGCGGATATCGTACCCGTCGACCAGAATAGTTCCTTCCGTGACATCGTAGAAACGGCAGATTAAGTTAACCAGGGTGCTTTTACCCGAGCCGCTATGCCCCACCAGACCGATCATTTCACCGGGCTTGATCACCAGATTGATGTCGTGCGTGATACTGCGCGTTCCATAGCGGAAACCGACGTGGCGCAATTCGATTTGCCCCTGAATCGTCGGTAAGTGCGTGGGATTGGCCGGTTCCGGAACGCTGGAAACATGGTCGAGGATATCGAAGATGCGCTTGGTGCCGGCAGCAGCCTTTTGCGTGATCGATACGATGCGGCTCATGGAGTCGAGCCGGATGTAGAAACGGCCAATGTAGGCGAGAAAAGCGGTGAGCACGCCGACGGTGATCTCATCCTTGGAAATCTGCCAAATGCCGAACACCCAGACCACCAATAAGCCGATCTCAGTCAGCAAGGTAACGGTCGGCGTGAATAATGACCAAACTTTGTTAACACGATCATTAATTTGCAAATTACGCTGGTTTGCCGCATAAAAACGGGCGGCTTCGCGTTTTTCCTGCGCAAATGCCTTGACCACCCGGATACCCGGAATGGTATCCGCGAGCACATTGTTGACTTCGGCCCAAATGCGATCGACCTTTTCAAAGCCGATGCGCAAGCGGTCGCGCACCAGATGAATCAGCCATGCGATGATCGGCAGCGGTATCAGCGTCACCAGGGCCAGCCAGGGATTGATCGATAACAGAATGACAGCGGTCATGCAAATCATGATCACATCGGTGGCGAAATCGAGTAAATGCAACGAAATAAACAGATTGATCCGGTCGGTTTCGGCGCCGATACGCGCCATTAAGTCGCCGGTGCGCTTGCCGCCGAAATATTCCTGCGAAAGATTCAACAGATGCTCGTAAGTGGTGGTGCGCAAATCCGCGCCGATGCGCTCGGAAACCAGTGCCAGCATGTAAGTCCGCGCCCAACCGAGCATCCAAGCCAGAACCGCCGCACCCAATAAGCCGGATAGATAGAATGTCGCTAAATCGGTATTGATCGGCTGGCCGTTCTGATAAGGAATCAACACGTTATCCATCAGCGGCATGGTCAAATAAGGCGGCACCAGCGTGGCGGCCGTGCTGCACAAAGTCAGCAGAAAACCGATCAGCAAACGCCCCTTGTAAGGCTTGGCGAAACGCCATAAACGCAGCAATGTCCAGGTGGAAGGCGGGGTATGGCTTTGTTTCTCGCAGAACGGGCATTCATCTTGTTCAGACGGCAGGAAAGCGCCGCAATTAGTGCATTGAATCGACGCCGGCGATGATTCCGGCAGATTGCCGCTCAAACGATACTCAAGTTGCTGCGTGAAGCATTCAATCAAACGATTGACAGCCATAGCATGATCCAAACGGTAACGCCAAAAGCCCAGCCGTGCATGCTGATCACACAACTCCAGGCAACCGACACCGGCATGATCGCGCTGTGTCAGCAATAATCCCGGTTGATAAGACCAGGTTTGCCAATTTTCATCATCCGCCGTTTTAGCCAGCAGGCGTTGATCGGTCACAATTATCAGGCCCGTAGCAAAATGCAGCTGGCGATCCAGATCGATTTCAAGCCAGGCGAGAATGTTTTCCTCATGGGCTAATTGCGAAGAAAGCCCGTCAATCCATGTTGAAGGCAAGTTGTTAAGCGATAAATAAGGCATCTGCTGCATGGGATAAACTGCAAGTAAATACAAAAAGGAATTTTTACCGAAGGTAAACGTGAGGCCGGGAGGTCAACCGCAAATTAAGTTGATCATAGCGGTTGCAATGAGCTTTGTGAGAAATTATATATTCATTTTTCTATCCAATTGCCGGGCGTTCTATTGCGTTAAATTCATGGCGAGCAGCGATTCTTGAGATTTTTTGCTGTCAAGTCTTTCCTGGCAGATGTTCGTATTCATACCAGCGCTGTTTGATTTCCTTGCGTTTCTGCGCTGGCAGTTGCTCCATTTTTTTATACCGTTCACGCGCCTGCTGACGTTGCTCTGAAGTCAAAGAATTCCAGTTTTGCATTTGCGATTGAATACGTTGCTGCTCTTGAGGTGTCATTTTGGGATAACGTTTTGCGACACCTAGCCATTTTTTCTTTCTTGCCGTGTCCATGGCATCCCAATTCTGAGCTAACGGCTCAAGAATTTTTTGCTGCTGCGGTTTTAATTCACTCCATCGAGGCTTACTGAGTTCAGATTCACATAAGGCATCAAAAGAGAGTAAAAGTAATAACCCGAATATGATTAATCGATATCCAGCCATTCATCAAACTCATTGGTAATATATGCATCTATCGGTAAATCATCGGCCAGTATCATGGTATCGATAGCCGCGTATTTATCATTTTCCCAAAATTGGGAGTAAACGATATTCATTAGAACCAGCAATACGGTGATCAACAGTAACGCTTTGCCCAAGTAATAGTGTCCGCCGTGTTTGCCGTATACGGAAGTGCCGCTGCCTGATTGGATAATATTCAAGGCAGGCTGGCAATTTTCCAAAGCCGCACGGCGAGCTGCTTGTAACCGGTACAAAGTGCTCTGTTTGATCGTCTGGTCAGCGGACTGATCCAGCAATTTAGCAATTTCTTTTCCAAATTCTTGCTCGTTCATAATTTCACTCCTTTCTCTTTGAGTATTGTAGCCAATGTATGAACTGCGCGAGAGCAATGTGTTTTCACGCTGCCCTCGGAACATTTCATGATCTCGGCAGTTTCCGCCAAACTCATTTCTTCCCAGTAACGCAGTACAAAGGCTTCGCGTTGACGTGGCGGGAGAATTTCCATGGCTTTTTCTATCAAATTAAGTAGTTGCGTTCTTTCGAGTTGAGCGTCCGGATCGTTCGATACTTGCTTTATCGGTAAAGTTTCGAGAATGTCAAAGTCTTCTTGATTGCTGTCATGATCATGCGGTGTGAACGCAGAAAATAATGTCGTCCAGAGTGAGCGGATTTTCTGCCGCCGGTAATGATCGCGGATGGTATTTTGCAGAATACGCTGAAATAAAAGCGGTAATTCTTCCACCGGGTTTGCAGCATAACTAGCGGTGAGTTTCATCATGGAATCCTGCACAATATCCAATGCCATATGTTCGTCATGAACCGCGAACAAGGCTTGCTTATAGGCGCGCTTCTCGGTTTCAATCAGAAAATCTGATAGTTCTTGTCGAGTTGCCAGGATTCCAACCTTTAAGTAAGTGATTAAAAATAATTTAGGGAGTTAAAGCTAACTGGTGCAAAATTTTTGTAAAATACACAAAATTTATTCACGTGCCATGATTTTATAACTATTCAGCTTATTTTTGCTAAAACAAGACTCTTATCCTAAAACAATCCAGCAATGATCTGCTTTTATGCAACAGCGCACCGTTAACTGCCCGCAATGCGGTAAGAAAATAGTCTGGGAACCGGCCAGCCGTTTCCGTCCCTTTTGTTCGGAACGGTGCAAAACAAATGACTTGT
>JAFEEV010000147.1 GCA_018240935.1 Pseudomonadota bacterium | reverse complement strand
TTTCATGTTCCGCGCACGCGCATGAAGTTTTGTTTTTTATCCGGCAAAATCCTTATTTTTCGATAGATCATCAAATGCCAGAAAGGGTACAATACCGGGCTACTCAAAAGGATTACAAATAGTTGAATCAGATGGATAGGCATTGCGCGATAACCCCGGAATGAAGATGCACGTCACCCAGCGGTTACTCATTCTGGCTTTATTACTCACTTTACCGTTGACCGGATGGGGCAGCTGCGTTGCCCCCAGAACTAAAGACGAGAGTGAAAGTCTGAGCGAACATAAACCTGTCATCAAGCCGCAGAAAAAACCCGTATTCATTGAAGCTGACCGCATCACCGGCTATTACAAGCAAGAAGTCGAAGCAACCGGAAACGCTGTTTTACGGCAGGGTGACAATACACTCAGCGCCGACCGCATGAAATATTACGAACAGACCGAAGATGCCGAAGTGGAAGGGAATGTGCGCCTGGAAAGACCGAAGGATATTCTGAAAGGCAAAAAACTCGAACTGAATGTCGAAACCGAAGTCGGTCAATTAACCGAGCCGCGTTATTCAATGAAAAAGGGAAGAGGCCGCGGCGCCGGCGATACCTTGTATCTTGAGGGTAAAGATCATTACCGCGTGACAGAAACCAGTTATACCACATGCCCTGACCGGAGACATGACTGGTACCTGCGCGCCAAGGAACTCGAAGTCGATAATTCGAAAGAAGTCGGTACCGCAAAGCATGTCAGTGTCGTGTTCAAAGATGTGCCGATTCTTTATTCGCCGTGGATAAACTTTTCCTACAGCGGAAAGCGGAAAACCGGATTGCTGTCGCCGGTAGTGGGTTATAACGCCAAAACCGGTTTTGACGTGGGACTGCCTATCTACTTGAATATCGCACCCAATATCGACGCTACGATAACACCGCGGCTGATGACAATGCGTGGTTTCTTGTTGAGCAACGAGCTGCGCTATATCGGCAATAACAATATGAACGGTCATTTGCTGTTCGATATTCTGCCGGTGGATATCAATACCGACCGGACCCGCTGGGGGGTGTTATATACGCATACACAGGATTTCGGCAGGGGCTGGCAAGGTTTTCTCAATTACAACCAGGTTTCCGACGATTTGTATTTCC
Source organism: Pseudomonadota bacterium (assembly GCA_018240935.1). Lineage (GTDB taxonomy): Bacteria > Pseudomonadota > Gammaproteobacteria > Burkholderiales > Nitrosomonadaceae > Nitrosomonas. Next base: position 1,889 of record JAFEEV010000147.1, on the reverse strand, counting down.
GTCAACTGACACCCAATCTGGCGCAAACCAGCTTGACCAACTTGTCGCAACAAGGCGGTGTGGCCTATAACGGCCGCTGGGGCAGGGATGGCGCATTGCAATTCACCGGATTCGCGCAGCGCTTCCAAACCATACAGGATCCGCTCGCGCTGTTTGTTTCTCCCTACGAGCGTTTGCCGCATTTTTCTTTGAATGCGGTGAAATATAACGTGGGAAAAATGGATTTTGAATTGAAGAGCAGCTGGACCAATTTTTATCATCCGACGCTCACGGACGGCAACCGCTTGATCATCTATCCGAACATCAGCTTGCCGTTACGCAACGAATTCGGCTACATCACGCCTAAAATCGGTTTGCACTACACGCATTACAATCTGGACAAACCGGCCGGTGACAAAGGGGATGTCGCCGACCGCACCGTTCCCATTTTCAGCTGGGACAGCGGTGTTGCATTTGACCGGCAACTTGAAATCGGCGGTAAGAATTTTATCCAGACACTGGAGCCGCGGTTATTTTATGTGTATGCACCCTACCGCAATCAAGATTATTTGCCGAACTTCGATTCTGCGGTCAATGACTTCAGTTTCGCCCAGATACTGACGGAAAACCGCTTCAGCGGCGGTGACCGCATCAATGACGCCAATCGCGCCGTGACTGCCGTGACAACGCGCTTTGTTGAACAGGGAACAGGAATCGAATATTTACGGCTTGCGGTCGGGCAGCAGATTAGCTTCAACGATCCGCAAGTGCGCTTGCCGCTTCCGCAAGTAACCAGCGGCCGGTCGGATTTCATTGCAGCCATATCGGGAAGGCTGTCGCAGAGTGTCAGTACCGATTCCAATATTCAGATGGATGAATCCAATCTCTGGATTGAAAAAGTCCGCACCGGTATCAGTTACCAGCCGGAAACCGGTAAAGTGCTTAATTTGGGTTACCGCTTCACCCGGGGGGTGCTGGAGCAAGTCGATACGTCGATGCAATGGCCGCTCGGCGGGAATTGGCACGGCGTTACCCGGGTCAATTATTCATTGCTCGATGATAAAATTCTGGCTGGATTGGCGGGGCTCGAATATAACTCGTGCTGCTGGGCTTTGCGCTTGGTGCTGCAACGGTTGACGACGGCGACGCATACGACCACTACGGCGTTTTTTGTGCAACTTGAATTGAAGGGATTGATGGGAATCGGTAACAATCCGCTGCAAGTATTGCAGCAAAGTATCCCGGGTTATACCAGTATTCATTGATCGTTGATTATTCCTAGGGAAATTTGGAAAAGGAAACGAACGATGATGACCAAGCAGGGCGAAATCAGGTGAAAAAACGTAATCTACGAGTGAACAAAGCGCATCTTAAATCTGATTTCAGTGCGGCATGGCCGGAAGCGGCAGCTTCTCAGAACTTTGCCGGCGCATTTATCCGGTTGTGTCGTTCAATGCATAGAAGCAACTGTTTTTGCATCATCTGTGCGCTGATCGCATTACTGTCGAATCCTCTGGCGGCGCAAGAGTTGCGGTTTGTTCCCGCTGCAAAACCGATCGATCATATCGTGGCTGTTGTCAACGAGGATGTCATTACGCGCCAGGAACTGGACGATGCGGTCAAATTGGCTGTCAGCCGCTTGCAGCAGCAGGGTGTTCAAGTGCCGGATCAACACACGCTGGAGAGACAGGTGCTGGAGTCGGTCGTCATGAAGCACATTCAACTGCAACACGCCAAGGAAGTCGGACTGGCCGTCAGTCAAAGCGAGCTGGACGAGACCATACAACGGATTGCCGCGGATAATAAATTGTCGCTGCCGGAGTTCCATGCGGTGTTGGAAAGGGATGGAATCCACTACGGCAAATTTCGCGATGAAATTCGCGAAGAAATGATTATGGCGCGGCTTAAGG
>JAFEEV010000146.1 GCA_018240935.1 Pseudomonadota bacterium | reverse complement strand
TAACCGCAAATATTGGAGAAGGCATTGATTAAAATAAAAGGAATCAATGTTTACTTACATTGACTCCTCTTTTACGACTTAAGGTAGATTCAGGCAGTAATTTTCACTGAGGAAAAGTGCGCCTTACTTTTTGATATTACATATAACTTTGCAACAACAAGACTACCTAGAAAAATAATCGCTCCGAATAGAATGGATCCATTAACCTCATCCAATCCCATCCAACTCATAACCGAATCAATTTGCGGCAAAGTTGGCATAGTACCAAATAGGACGAAACTGACTAAAGGGATTATGCCAAATAAAATAAAACAGATTTTTATTGCAGCGACTAAAAGAAATTGGCTTGTTTTCATAAAGCCTCCTCTAAACAGAATTTATTGAAATTTGATTATTCCGAAAGATTCAGAATTTTAAAATCGACAAACTTCACATAAATTTTATACCAAGATCACAAAATATTCACAAATTATTTTCATTTCCCGCTAAAAGTTTTTCATTAATTAAATTGTATACACAATAACTTGCTTGGCCATTATTCGAGTAACCACTAAACATCCGGTCAATACCACCCCATTAATTCCGGCTTAAAGCGCCCATCATTGAAATACAAGCATGAAAAACATCAATGGCGTTTGTTTTTTTCTGTTTTTACTTGCACTTTTTAGGAAGAAAATTTCGGATATTCACTCCTGAATCAAAGAAAAAGCTAGAAAAAACTCTATTTACCCCGAGATCTATCAAATCGGCATCAACCGCCATCAATGGCAGGCCAAATAAGCGATTCGAAGGAATTTTAATACTTCACAACCTTCACTTTTTATTCACACCCATTTCACTTTTTATTCACATTCATTGTGTTAGCTTACCCTTCTGACAGCAGGGATTTAACGACTTCTGATCATGACGCATCAGAGCCGATTATGCGAAAACAGTTTTCTACTTTTTGATCGAATATTGGCGCACATGTGGATTTGGAACGAAACTGAAATATTCAAAATAATGTAGAAATTCTTTTCAATAAGAACAAAGAAAGGATAAATGATTCGATGGGGATACTCAGTACACTACTTCTAACACCAGTATTAGGTATTCTGATACTCGCATTAATTCCAAGCAAGAACACAAGCCAAATCCGCTTCACTGCCAATCTGATTGCAATCTCAGTGTTTCTTCTAAGTCTTTGGCTGATTTTTGGTTACGATCGGTCGGATGGCCAAATTCAATTCTATGAGTATTTTGTTTTTAACCCGAAACTCAATACCGCTCTCGCCCTGGGAGTTGATGGATTGTCACTGCCCATGGTGGTATTGGCGGCCTTGTTAACTGTGATCGCTCTGCTTGCTTCTTTCAACATTGCGCACAACATCAAAAGCTACTATGTCAGTATCTTGCTGCTGGAACTAGGGATGCTGGGCGTATTTCTGTCGCAAGACTGGTCATTGTTCTATATTTTTTGGGAATTGACCCTGGCGCCGTTGTTTTTGCTCATTGACCGATGGGGAGGCATACGCCGTCATGTAGCCAGTTTGAATTTCGTACTCTATACGATGGGCGGTTCGATTTTCATGCTCATTAGCTTGATTGCCATTAGTCAATATATGCCAGAGCATGGCGGCACTTTAATGTCCGCGATGACCGTCGCCGCACAGAGCATGCCGAGAGACGAGCAAATTTGGGTTCTCATCGGTTTTCTCATCGGCTTCGGCGTCAAGATGCCGATTTTTCCACTACATGGTTGGCTGCCATTAGCACACGTGCAGGCGCCAAGCCCGATCAGTATATTGCTATCCGGCATTCTTCTTAAAATGGGCGCCTATGGCATGATTCGCGTGATTGTCATGCTGCCGGAAGCCACACAGATGCTACAAACGCTACTAATTGCACTGGCATTGATCGGCATGATCTATGGCGGTGTTCTGGCTTGGCGGCAAACCGACATGAAAGCCATGGTTGCTTACTCATCGGTGAGCCATATGGGCATTATCCTTCTGGATATTGCCACGATGAATAAAACCGGTTTGATCGGCGCGGTCTTGCAAATGACAGCGCACGGTTTGGTTGCCGGCGCGATGTTCTTGCTGGTCGGTTTGTTGTATGAACGCACGCATACCCGGAATATTCTGGATTACAGCTCCCTGGTCAGGGTCATGCCGCGCTTCGCCCTCTTTATGACCATTACTTTATTTGCCGCCATGGGGTTGCCCGGTACTGTCGGATTTATTGCGGAACTGCATGCGATCGTCGGCGGCTTCCAGCAATGGGGCAATCTCATGATTCTACTGGGTGTGAGCATTATGATCGGAACAGCCTATGCCATGCGCACCATTGGTATGCTGTTTACCGGTCCGGTGAAACCCCAGATGCGTAACATCGAAGATTTGAAGATATACGAACTCATCGCGGCCGGATTTCTGGTTGTATTAATCGTGCTGTTTGGTTTATGGCCGGCACCGTTGATTGATCTCTCAATAGCGACCATGAATCAAATGAACGGCACCATCATGCAAAGTATTCAATAGGATAACTGAAATGACTTCTGAATCTCACGATTTGCGTCACCACATTCTTGAAACCATTGATCACTTAGATCATATCCTTCCAGGACAACGCCCGCTGCATAAGTTTGTGCACCACAACACCATTCACGGCTTTCAGCACTTGCCGTTCGAAGAAGGTTTAGCGGCTTACGAGGAATTGACCGGTGTTTACGGTTATTTACCGGATTCAAGGAACCGGGAGTTATATCGGCAAGGCAGAATTACCGATGCGGATCTTTCCGCTGCATTCGAGCATGCCAAACACTTGCAATCCGGGCAGACTGTATTTCAGGCAAACGATCTGACCATCAAGCGCCTTGATATCTATAAAATTGCGCTGCTGCATGAATTGCCGCCTTTGTCGATCAGCCAATTGAACTGGCAGATTGAGGAATTGAATGTCCTCCATACCATCCAGCCGGATGTTTCAAAAGAAGCCCGTGCACGGATGCTCGCTTGCATTGCCGACCAAAGCGTTGTCGTTAAACAACTCTGGGAAAGTATTCTCAATAAACTCAACATTGAGTTGACCGATTTGCACCCGGAAAACATGCTGGATCTCTCTGAAGAACAAGCGAAAGAATGGCTGGAAAAAATCAAAAAGAACCTGGCCGATGACGAAGGCGTTCCAGTACATCAAAAAATGAGAATGGATGCCGAAACCGGGCTGAATGCCATGCTGGCGCAAATCGGCAATAAAATTACATTGCGCGGTTTCGTTCTGGCTTTAAGCGGTATCGATATTCTTTATTCCATCAGGCCGCAGATTATACGAATCTGCGCATCGGTGCTGGATGAAGGCGTTGCGGCATGGCAATTGCCCGGCCGGAGCAAACTGGGGCTTTATGCGGCTTGGCGTTCGACAGCGCATTACGACGTGAATCCTTTTCTACACGATTTACCTGACTGGCAAAACATCGTCGACGAAACACCGGAAGATCCGGTCGACTGCATTATTCTGCAATTAACCAACATGGAGATTCCACAAGATAAATGGGAAGGTTATATCCAGCAGCTGGCGCTTGAGTTGCCGGGTTGGTCGGGAATGATCAACTGGCGCCAGCATAATCCCGACTACCATACGGAAAATGACGCAACGCTGCATATGGCCGATTATCTGGCTATCCGCCTGACACTGGACAGATTGTGGCTCAATCAGGCTTGTAAAGATACCTGGAAAATCGAAGCCAAACTGGGAACGATCGAATATTATTTTCGCAGAAACTTGTCTGAGTTTATGGTCCGGAAGCAGCTCTACGGCGGAGATTTACCGGAATATCTGGCCACTATCGCCAAAGACCTGATTATGCGCACAGGCTCTGAGCGTGAAAGACGGGAGGAATGGCAGTCTTTGGCCGATCTGACATGGACCTGGCAATTCAGTCCCTTAGTAAAAAAAGATTTTGAGCATGCTGCTTTTAATAGCGGTTGGCGGCTTTTCCGCTTGTGCCAGCATTTAGGACTGACCGCTGCGGATATTCAGGGTATGCAAAAAAGCGATTTGTTGCAGTTGCTCAATGTACTCGATGACTTTACCGCACCGGAACGAAGCAACATTTGGCTATACGCTTACGAATATCACTATCGCGAAGATTTCTTTCAAGTTTTGCGCGCCAATATCAACCGGGGGCGCTGGGCCAAACGCGCACAGCGGCCGCAAGCGCAGATCGTTACCTGCATGGATGACCGCGAAGAAAGCCTGCGCCGTCAACTGGAAGAAATCAATCCCGCCATCGAGACGATCGGCGCAGCAGGATTTTTCGGTGTACCGATGAATTATAAAGGAATTGACGACATTGAAACTAAGATGCAATGCCCTGTGGTTGTGCGGCCGGCCAATGATGTCAATGAAGTGCCGCGAAAAGGCGCGGAACCGGTATTGCAAGAACATTTCAAAGGGCATCGTTTCTATAAAAAGCTGGCTTATTTGATGAATCAGTCGCTGCGGCGCAGCCTTATTTTCTCGCATGCGGTCATCGATGCGTTAGCGCCGGTCGTATTCGCCGGTTTATTGGGCAGGGTATTTTTGCCTAAGTATTTTGTAGCACTGAATACTTCAATACGGCAAAACATTGAAAAGAAAGTCCCGACCGAGCTGATGTTCAAGGCGCCCGCTTCGGACACACCCGCAACCCCGGATCAGCCGCGGCTGGGTTTTACCGATACCGAACAAGCCGACCGGTTGGCGGTCTTCATGCGCACAACCGGTTTATCGTACGGCTTCGCCCCGATTGTTTGCCTGGCGGGGCACGGTTCGACCAACCTCAACAATCCACATGAATTCGGTTACAACTGCGGCGCCTGCAGCGGCAAGCGCGGCGGACCGAATGCACGTCTTTTCGCCGCCATGGCGAATCGCCCGGAAGTCAGAAAATTACTGGCGGAACGCGGTATCCATATTCCCGACGATACCTGGTTTGTCGGCGCTGAACACGACACTTGCAGCGATGAATACTATTGGTATGATCTCGAGGATATTCCGCAAAGCGCCCTGCCTGCTTTCGAAGCCTTCAGGAATGATTTGATCAAAGCCAGTAAAGCTTCGGCGCACGAACGCTGCCGGCGATTCGTCTCGGCTAACAATCCGCGCACGCTCGAAGCCGGAAAAGAACATGTAACTCTGCGTGCCAACGATTTTTCTCAAGCATTTCCGGAATTTAACCATGCCACGATTGCCGCCGCCATCGTTGGACGGCGCTCCGTTTCGCAAGGAACGTTTCTGGACCGGCGCGTTTTTCTCATTTCCTACGACCCGACACAGGATGCCGATGGCAAGTTGCTGGAAAACCTGTTGCTGGCCGTCGGTCCGGTAGGCGCCGGTATCAATCTCGAATACTACTTTTCCACGGTGAACAACGATCATTTTGGTTCCGGTTCGAAAGTCACGCATAACATTACCGGCATGTTCGGCGTGCTCGAAGGAGCCAGCAGCGATCTGCGAACCGGTTTAACCAAGCAGATGATCGAAATTCATGAACCGCTGCGATTGCAGGTTCTGGTCGAAGCAAAAACCGAAATCCTGGGGCAGATCTATGAACGTCAAGCCAGTATCCGGGAACTTGTGGGCGGCGGCTGGATTTTGCTGAGTGCAATCGATCCCGATACGGCTGAAATCTCGGTGTTTGAACGCGGCGTTGGATTCGTCCCTTGGCAAGCGGAAAAGAAACAGGTGCCTGAATATGAATCGTCGATTTCCTATTATCAGAACATCAATGTGCCTTTACCGCCTGTTCTAATCAAGCAACCTCATGTGACAGGAGCTTAATATGGATTATTTGGTTTTTTTGATACCGTTATTGCCATTTCTCGCTGCTGCATTCATCGGTTTCGGTGTCTTGTTCAATCGCATCAGCGGTAAGCAAGACGAGCTCATCACTGCAAAAGCGGCAAAAAGCGCTATTTCTTTGTCATGCTTGATCGCGATCGGTTTACTCGGCGCCGATTTATCCGGAATCAATCCGAACCATGTCACGCTGGGAAAATGGTTGAATAGCGGGAGCCTTGCCGTTGAATTCAATTTCATCACCTCGGGTTTCAGCATTATTGCAGCCGCGTTATTCTCGATTATTCTGCTCATCATCGCGCGCTTTTCAACGAATTATATTCACGCGGAACCCGGCTTCCACCGGTTTTTCTTTGTTTTATGCTTATTCTCTTCGGCCATGCTGTTGCTGATACTATCGGGTAACGCAATCGGCACATTCATCGGCTGGGAAATTGCCGGATTGTGTTCCTATTTATTGATATCTTTTGCTTATGACCGGCCTACCGCGGTCATTAACGCCACCCGGGTTTTCGTCACTAACCGGATAGGGGATGCCGGTTTTATTTTAGGCATAGCGCTTTCTTTTTATTATGCAGGAACCACCAATTGGCTCACGCTGAATGAAATCGCCACAAATCTATCCACCCCAACCGCCACGGTAATCAGTTTATGTTTTGTTGTCGCGGCTGTCGCCAAATCGGCACAACTGCCATTTACGCCATGGCTGGCAAGGGCAATGGAAGGACCGACACCGTCAAGCGCTGTGTTCTATGGCGCCGTGATGATCCATGCCGGTATCTTTCTGGTCATTTTATTGCGGCCGATTATTGAGTGCGCGCCGCTTACGATGTCAGTATTGGTCGTCATTGGCTTTTTCACCGCCGTTTACAGTTATATAGTCGGACTGACGCAAACGGATACCAAAAGCTCGCTCTGCTTTGCCATATCGGGTCAGCTTGGTTTGATGTTTCTGGAATGCGGTCTAGGTTTCTGGGAATTGGCGAGCTGGCACTTGTGCGCGCACGCCATTGTACGGAATTATCAAGTACTAACCGCTCCTTCCTTATTACGCTACGTCTATGGCAATCCGATGAAACCGGTCACATCCAGAATCGCCAACAAGCGCTGGCTGTATATCGCATCTTTGCAGCGTTTCTGGCTAGACCCCATTGCGGATAGAACATTGGTCAGACCTATCTACGGCCTCGGGCATGATTTAGACCGATTCGATAAAAACATCATCGATCGCGCCATGGGTGCGCCTGTTTCTTCAAACTACACGATTTCATCGTTGACGCAATTGGAGAAAAATATGGATAAAGATATTCGTGACGGTATAAATATTGAGTTTGTCCGTGGCAGCGGCGTAGTCGGTAAATTCTTCGAATGGATAGCCAATATCATGAGCTGGTTTGAAGACCGCCTGGTTTTGCGCGGTATCGGTATGGATACCGTCGACATTGGCAGAAGACTTGGGCAGATTGCGAATACTTTTGAACATCTTATTCTCAAGCCGCGCTATTTGGTCTTGTTCGTATTCATTGTCTTAATGATTGCTGCTTCAATTTGAGGTTTCGATGGATATTACACATATTACTTATTGGTCGGAAACAGTTTCATTTCCAATTTTATCGATACTGACGCTCATACCCGTGACGGCGATGTTCGCGGTAATCTTGACATCTTCGCCCGTAGCCGCCTTGCGTCTCGGTTTTGCCGGAACGGTATCGACATTCTTGCTGAGCGTATATTTACTATCCGCTTTTAATGCAGATCGCGCCGGTTTACAGCTCTATGAGCGCTATCAGGGCTTGGGTGTAACCTATACTGTCGGTGTCGATGGCACTAATATCTTATTCATACTGCTGACAACCACACTCGCGTTGCTGACGCTGATTTATACCCTCACGGCACGGCATGTATCGGACCGCACCCATATTGCTTCTTTACTTGGATACGAAGCGATCCTGATCGGCGCATTCTCGGCATTGAATGCCATGCAATTCTGGCTATGGTGCTTTCTCGAGATGATTCCGATTGTCTTAATGACATTGCGATCCGGATCGAGTCAGAACCGGCGCTGGGTCGTTGCTTTAGTGTTACAGCACTTTAGCAGCGGATTGTTAATGGCATTAGCCGGTTTCTTGATGCTCGCCTTCGGCATTATGCTAACGACCGATGTGTTATCGTTCGATTGGCTCGTGCTGAAAGAAAGTAACGTCAGCAATGAATATTCGACTTTGATTTTTTTCTTGCTGCTATTCGGTTTTGCCATCCGTATGCCCTTATTTCCGTTTCACGCCTGGTTGCCGGTAGTCGCCGAACATGGAACCATCGCGAGTGTCGGAATTTTTCTGGTTAGTCTGAAACTCGGTGTTTATGCAATTATCCGTTTTTTGATCCCCCTGCTTCCCGAAGTAGCCGAGGAATGGTCATGGTTTGTAACCATGCTGGGGTTGATCGGAATTTTCTATGGCGCATTGCTGGCATTCATGCAAATCAATTTCCGCCGGTTGATCGCCTTTGCCATTATCAGTCAAACCGGCTTAATTACCGTTGGGTTGTTCGATTTCAGCACACACGGCATGGAAGGCGGCATAGTCTTAGCAATATCGTTCGGTATGGCGACAGCCGGTATATTGCTAAGCCTCGGTATGATATACAAGCGCACGCACACCGCATTCATTCCGCGCTTAGGCGGTATGTTTGATACCAACGCAGCGATTGCGGTGCTGTTTGTGATCTGCGCCCTGAGCACAATGGGCATGCCCGGAACACCGGGTTTTGACGGCATTCATCTGTTAATTGACGGCACCATCCAAGGCCAGGGGTGGCTCATTGCCATTGCAATTTTGTTCGGTAACGTTTTGACGGTCGGATTGCTGCTGCGCGCTTTTCAGCAAATATTCATTGCGTCGCCAAAGCGCTTCCAAGGGCCTTTTGTGAACATACATCAAGCCAGTTCTCCGCCATCCCCCAGAAATGAATGGATTATTGCCATTGCCATTTGCGGCTTGCTCCTTGCAACCGGGATCAATACTTCACCATGGTTGAATATCATTGATCAAAATATCCACTCTAGTTCTACCGGCAACAACTCTCATACCAATACAGATGCGCTTCGCACCGATAAGCTGTTGGCAACGCACTCTATGATTAAAAAGGACAATTAGAATGATTGAAGCTGACTTCCCGCTGCTGAGCCTGACAATTATTGTTCCACTTTTAGGAGCCGTATTGGCCGGATCGATACGAAACACCGACCTCTCAAAACAAGTTGCTCTTTTTGTCGCCGTCCTAGCGCTCCTTCTGACCATTTGCGTCCTCATTTTATTTGATGCCGGTAAGAACGAATTTCAGCTTGTTGAACGCCGCGCATGGATTCCAATTTTGAATATTGAATATCTGATCGGCGTTGATGGCATTTCAGTTTTATTTCTGCCGATGACAGCATTGTTGACCATCATCACGATGCTGGCATCATGGAACACGATCGCCCATACCGCGCGTTTTCATTTTTCTTTGTTACTGGCGCTCGAAGGCGTCAGTATCGGTATATTCTGCGCTTTGGATACGGTGTTATTTTTCCTGTTCTGGGAGCTTACGTTACCGCCCTTCTTCTTCTTGATCGGCTTATGGGGGATAGGTTCGCAACGGCGCAGCGCAGCAATGAAATATACCTTGTTCATGTTATCCGGCGGCGTCACCTTGCTGTTGGCGATCATCGTGTTGGCGACAAACCATGCGATACAATCCGGCGGGCAAATCCCTGCGGACTTGTCCTTCAGCTTACCTGTATTACTCGAGACCGCATTACCGCACGATCTGCAGAAACTCGTCTTTCTCTTGTTGTTATTCGGTTTCGCCGTGAAATCGCCGCTTGTCCCGTTGCATACTTGGTTACCGACAGTTGCGGCCGAGGGCCCGACACACGTTGTCGCAATTCTTGTGGGTTTGAAATTGGGTATTTATGGCATTTTACGGTTCGCGATGCCATTGGCACCGATTGCCACCATGGAATATAGCTGGGTTTTGAGCGTCATTGGCGCATTTACGCTCATCTACGGCGCTTTGATCGCGCTGCAACAAACCAACTTGCGGCGCCTGCTTGCGTATGCCAGCGTCAGTCACGTCGGATTGGTTATGGTTGGTGTTGCATCGCTTAACATACAAGGATTCCAAGGCGCAATTTTTCAGCTGTTGAATTTTACGCTGGTTGCCAGTTCCCTGATGCTGATTGCCGGTTTTATACAACACCGGCTGGGCAGCACCGAAGCCATTCACTTGGGCGGGCTTGCCAAAGTAATGCCGAAATTGACAGCCTTCTATTTTCTTTTTGCCTTAGCCAGTATCGGAGTACCCGGCACCAGCGGCTTCCCGGCGGAATTACTGATGATCCTTGGCGCAATCAGCGCACATTCCGTTTTAGGTGTCGCCGCGCTATCGGGTGCGATACTGAGCGCCGCCTATATGCTTTCCTATACGCGTAGGACTTTCTTGGGGCCGATCATTCATGATGATGTGAACCAAGTGATTGATCTGCAATCGCGCGAAATGATTTTACTACTCATACCGGCGCTGCTAATATTAGCTCTAGGTTTTTATCCAGATTACATTCTCAAAATAAATCAAATTGCTTCGGAAGAATGGCTTTCTCGATTAACCTTAACAACCCATTAGTTCAAAGTTCATAATCAATAATATGCTAAATTTTTTTAGGAGAATGATGAAAAATTCGAATACAGGAATCGATTATTTACTCGATTTAAATGCAAAACATTCGCAAGCTTTCATGGACTTGGCCACTGAGCGCCGCAGATACCGAGGGGAGCATCCAACCGAGATAGCCGCATTAAAATGTATGGATGGCCGATTGCACTTACCGGTTATGACACAGACCGCCCTTGGGATCATTCAACCGTTCCGCAATCTGGGCGGTATTTTTGATTTGGGCTGGCCATTCTTTCAAGCCGCTATCGATAATTGGGTTGAGTATTCCATCAGCCGCGGCAGGCATTGTTTAATCTTTGTCACTTATCACTTTGCGCGTGGTGATACGCATCGCGGTTGCCGTGGCTTCCATTACGATACGGAAGCGGCAAAAGCCGCAGCCGTTAAGCTAAAAAATCAATTTCAATCAGTCTATGGTAAAAACGGCGCGGTAGTGCCTATCGTCTGCGGCATTGAAACTGACTTGGACGCTTTGATTCTTCATGGTGAAGACGGCCGCTCGATTGACTTAGCCAACGCAAAAGAATCGTCCCAGCTCGAGCTTGAAGAAATGCTCCGGTCGCTTTATCCCACAATGCCCGAACGCATTATCCGGGACTTGATGCCGTTGGTGCGAGGAAATATTAAACACATTGCCGAGATTCGGGCGACAAACCGTCCCATCGAGGAAGCTGAGCACAAGGAATGGGTCATCGGTGTAGGGCGCGGTTTTGATTGGCTGCATGTGATTAATACGGCATTTATCGTTGGTCCTTTTGATCCGAATCTTTCCGTTGCGATTGAAACCGCAGCCAAGCTTCTCAAGAATAATATCGATGAAGGCCGGATTAATGCTGATGGTGTGGTGTTGTTGACTTCCGGCGTATATCGCGATGAAGCCGGCCCAGAATACCTCTTGGCCAAAGAAAAAGCGATGTTTCTCAGTAAATTCGCGCTCAATATCATCAAGGATAAAGTTCCGGATCTAGCGCCTCATTTGCAAATTCTGACAGCCTGCAATAACTTAAATACCAGGAAACTCGAGGTGATTGAGAGGATTGGATAATCTGACGAATAGATGAAAAATTGTCAGTGCATGCTTTTTGAGTGCCGTAATTTTCAATCGGCTTGCTGTTTTTTTGCACAACATAAAATATGAATGTTTTACAGCAAAATGGTCATTACATATTAGCTTTATAACTAATACCGTATTGACCATTTCTTTTAGGTAACGGCTTCAATTCAGTCACTAATCAGTATCTTATTAAGGAGGAAACCACTTCATCACGATTACACAACCATTCCGTTAATGGGAATCGGCATTGTGTAGATGTATTTCTCAGATTTATCTATTTATCGCTATTCCGACATAAGGAGAATTGCTATGGGTTTATTCGATTGGTTTACGAGTCTTTTCAGTTCTAAAAACGATGAAGAAAATCAAACAAGCGAAAACAACGTAGAAAGAGATAATGAGCAGATAGGTAATGATTCAAGAATACAAGATGCACATGAAATAGCGCCAGAAAGTATTGAATCCGAGATTTCAGTACAAGCAAGCGGAGAGTCAGATGTGCTCTGCAATGACGGCGAAACGCAAAGGCAAGTCTGAAGCAGCTTGTGAATTGTATAAAAACATCTCGTATTAGATTGTAAGATCATGAAAATTCACGACACAGCAATAAAATTTCCAAGCAAAAATACTGCAGGGGAAAATTCCTGCAGTATTTTCACTTATACCCCAATTGGATGAAAATGATTGCTGCCTGACAGCATTCCCGGCCGATCAAACATTTATCATCCAAACACTGATAGAACACTTCGGCATATCGTACTGATACTGGCATACCGATTGGCAGAAGCCGGCACGACACTATAATTCCAAGATTAATTTTTATCCGGTCTAATAATACATGCACAATTCCGCAGCTTTTCAAAGCAAATTTCTCACACGTGATCTGCAGGCCGGGATAATTACCGGCGCAATGGCGATTCCATTGTCCGCCGGAATTGCGCTGATGTCCGAATATCCGATCAAGGTTGCGTTGGCCACCGTAGCTTGTGCTTGTTTCATCGGTTGGATCAATGCCTGGTTCCGGCCAGGAAATTACATCGGCGCCCCCGGAGTTGCCGCAGGGCTTGCGCCTGTTCTCGCTCTGGGTGTAGCAAACTTCGGCATGGAGAATATGGCGTTCGTCATTTTCCTAACCGCCTTTATGCAGGCCGTCATCTGGAAATTCAATCTGCAAAAATACATATTATTGGCTGTTCCCGAATATTTGGTCGAGGGGTTACTGGCGGGCGTCGGTCTGAAAATCGTCCTCAACTTTCTCACCATGACTTATGAAATTCCGGAAAGCATGGTAACAGAAGCATTCTGGAACGGCGCCCGCATTCAGATGGCTCTGTTATCACTCGCAGGGCTTGCCGCTTTCCTGTACTTGTTCGCAAAATTCCAGACCACGCAACCCGCAATCCCCTATTTCTTTCTGATGATTGCCGGCGTATTACTGGCGCAATTCGTTACGATGCCGATGTTGCATGTCGAGGATGTGCCGATCGTGCTAGCGCTGCCGCTACCGCACTTTGATCACCCGTTAACTTGGTTATACGTATTTGGCTTTGCCGCCATGCTGGCTATTATTGATGTCATTGAGCAAGTCATGAGCAATGCGGCCATCC
>JAFEEV010000145.1 GCA_018240935.1 Pseudomonadota bacterium | reverse complement strand
CCCACTCCATCAACGCAAGCTAATAACCGGCCAGTTGTTTCTTTCGGCGTGGCTTTTCAGTGTCGGATCGGGATCGACTGCGACCGGGTGCGTGACTTTGCTGAGCAGCGGCAAATCGTTGAGCGAGTCGCTGTAAAACCAGCTGCGCAGGAACGATAACCACGTGAGATTGTGCGCATCGAGCCATTTCTCCAGCCGTTCGATTTTGCCTTCGCGGAACGATGGAGTGCCGGATACCCGGCCGGTAAATTCCCCGTTCTTTTCTTCCGGTTCGGTTGCAATCAAGTGCTCGATGCCGAGCGCTTGCGCGATGGGCGCGGTGACGAAACTGTTGGTGGCGGTGATGATGATGCACAGATCATTATCCAGCATGTGCCGCTCGATCAGTTTCCGGGTGCCGGGGGCGATGATCGGGGTAATCCTTTGGGTCATGAATTCCTTGCGCCAAGCTTCGAGTTGCACACGCGGATGGCGCGCCAGCGGTTTGAGCTGAAACTCCAGACATCCGTGAATATCCAGCGTGCCAGCTTTGTATTGCTCGTAAAACTCGATATTTTTCGCTTCGTGCAATTCCCGGTCCAAGGCTTTTTTCTCGATCAAAAATTGCGCCCATTGAAAATCGCTGTCGCCCGCGATCAGCGTGTTATCCAAATCAAATAATGCCAAATTCATGAAGCCACCTGTAATAATTCTCGTAATAAAGGAATGGTAACCGGACGCTGCTGCGCCAGCGAATAACGGTCCAGCGCATCCAGCGTCATCATCAGCGACGGCAAATCGCGCCGCCCGTGCCGCAATAGATAAAGACAAATTTCCTGCGGGATGTCAAAACCGCGATCCGCAGCGTGTGTTTTCATCGCCTGGATTTTTTCCTCTTCGGTCAGTTCGTGCACCTGGAACACCAGTCCCC
Source organism: Pseudomonadota bacterium (assembly GCA_018240935.1). Classification (GTDB taxonomy): domain Bacteria; phylum Pseudomonadota; class Gammaproteobacteria; order Burkholderiales; family Nitrosomonadaceae; genus Nitrosomonas. Next base: position 9,569 of record JAFEEV010000145.1, on the reverse strand, counting down.
AGCCCAAACGCGTCACCAGATCCTGCCGTAAATCCAGATACACCGGCGCAACCGCCCCGCTCAGCAGCAAGAATGTCTGACCATCGTCGCGCAGCCGGTTATACAAATTAAACAAGGCGATCTGCCCTGCTGCATCCAGACGGTCGACATCGTCGATCGCGATACAATCCATGCCGCTATCGAACATAAATTCGCTGCCGTTTTGGGTGCAGCAATATACCGCTTTCCGGTTGCTTTGGGTATACGCGGCGGCACTGGCTTGCAGTAAATGACTTTTACCGCTGCCCGGATTGCCCCACAAATAAACGAAACGATCCTGCTCCCGTCCCGACACAATGCCGGTCAGCATGTGCAGCAACTCGGCGTTCCTCCCGGGCTGGAAATTTTCCAGCGTGGGCAGCGGCAGCGGCATAATATCGAGCAGCAATTGTTGCATCATCGGGATTCAAAGTAATCGCCAGACTTTAAACCGGCGGCGGTTAGGAATTGTAGAAATTGCTGACCAGATAATGCTGATGCAGATGGCGCAACCACACCAGCAACACGGCGCTCACCGGCAGCGCCAGCAGAACGCCGAAAAAACCGAATAATTGACCGAACGCCATCAAGGCGAAGATCACCATCACCGGGTGCAAGCCGATGCGGTCTCCTACCAGCCATGGGGTAAAGAGCCTACCTTCCAGCAATTGACCGGCGCCGAATACGATCCACACCGGAATGATTCCGCTCCAGTCCTGAAACTGCATCACGGCAGCCAGCGTCGCCAGCGTCAAACCGACGATCATGCCCAGGTACGGTACAAAAACCAGAATACCGGCGACCAAACCGATCGGCAATGCAAACTCCAGCCCAGCCAACCACAAGCCGGTAATGTAACAAATGCTCATCAGCACGATGACGGACAACTGCCCGCGCAGGAATTCCGCGAGAATCTGATCGGTCTCGCGCGCCAGTACTGAAATTTGCTGGTGCCAGTAACGCGGAATCATTTCATCGATCAGTTTGATCAACATATCCCAATCGCGCAGCAGGTAAAACAGAACAACCGGTACCAGCAGCATATTGACCAAAAATTCCACAATCGCCATGCCGCCGCTGGTCAAAGACGGCAGCACTTTTGCCGCCACCCCGCCGGCGCTTTGCCAATGCTCCGAAATTGCTTGTTTCAACAGATTCATGTCAGGCTGCAGGCTGATGTTAAATCGCGCTTCCAGCCACGGCATCACATGATTTTTCAACACATCCAGATACACCGGCATTTTATCCATCAGCCGCCTGGCTTCTTCCTCAAACAGCGGCACCATGATAAAAATCAATGCCACAAACATGCCGGACAACAACAGCATCACCAGGATCGTGCCCACGGTGCGCGATAGTTTGTGACTCGCCATGCGTGTCACGATCGGGTTGCAAATATACGCAATCACCGCAGCCAGCAAAAAAGGCGTCAGAATCGGACTGAGCAGATAAAGCACTCCGCCCGATACGCACGCCAGCGCCAGCCACCACAGATAATGCAAGCCGTCGGAACGTTCCGTGCTCATACTTAACCTTAACTTTGCCCGGCTTTCGCTTTTAATGCGTGACTGGCGAGGTTCTTGCCGAGTTCCCAGATCGAACCCGGCACTTGATGCGTATCGGCGATGGTTTTGGTCAATGCGCCGACGATGCGATCGCAATCTTTCTGCGTCAGGATCAGCGGCGGCAGCAACTTGATGACATTCATGCCGTGCCCGGCCACTTGCGACAGGATGCGGTGTTCCTTGAACAATGGAATCGTGATCATCTGGCAGAACAAACCTTTATTGGCTGCTTCCAGCATCAGCCAGGCCGTTTTCAGCGAAAAGCTGCTGGGCGATTTGAATTCGATTGCAATCATCGATCCCTTACCGCGCGCTTCTTTCAGAAATTCATATTGATTGGTCAGAGCATTTATCCGTCCGATGATATCCGCACCGATTCTGGCGCTGTTTTCCACCAGCTTCTCAGTTTTGATGACTTCCAAACTGGCCAATCCCGCCGCCATCGCCATATTGTTCTTGGAGAATGTGGAGCCGTGCACCACCGCCCGGTCCATGCGGTTGAATACGCTTTCCATGATCGGTTGCGTCATGGCGACCGCACCGACCGGCACAAAACCGCCGGACAACGCCTTGGCCATGCAAATCATGTCGGGTTTCACGCCCCAATGCTCGACCGCCCAGAATTTACCGGTGCGGCCCAAGCCGGTTTGAATTTCGTCGGCGACAAACAGCGTGCCGTATTTCCTGCACAACCGTTCCACTTCGGGCAGATAGTTATCGTCCGGAATGTTGACGCCCTTGCCCTGAATCGGTTCGACCACAAACGCCGCGACGTTACGGCCGCTGAGCGCCTGTTCCAAAGCCGCCAGATCGTTGAAGGGCACGGAACCGCAATCTTGCAGCAGCGGCCCGAAACCGTCCTTGAAAATCTGCTCGCCGTTGAGCGACAACGCGCCCATGGTCAAGCCGTGATAGGCATGATCGCAGCAGATGATGCGGTTGCGCTTGGTAAAATAACGGGCGAACTTGATCGCCGCTTCCACCGCTTCGGTGCCGGAATTGCAGAAGAATGCGCGCTCCAGATTATCCGGTGCCGTGGCGAGAATTTCCTTGGCCAGCAAACCGCTCAGAATCGACACGTCCATTTGCACCAGATCGGGCATTTCCAGCGACAATACTTCTTTCAATGCATTGACGATGACCGGATGATTGCGGCCAAAGGCATACACGCCGAAGCCGCTCAGCAAATCGAGATATTCGTTACCCTGCTCGTCGTACAAATATTGCCCGGCCGCACGCTCATAATTACGGTCATAACCGATCGTTTTCAGCACCCGCACCATCTGCGCATTCAGATAGTGATCGTGCAAATCAAATTTGTCGGTGCGATGCTGCGATAACAAATCGGTAATACTGAAAGACATGAACGGCCTCTGCGTTAGAAATACATCGCCAGCAAGGCTGGAGATTGGAATTTAGGGGTTCCCGGAAAGAAAAAAACCGGCATCACTCAGCGTTGATATCACTGTAAATAAAATAAGCGCAGATCATACCACTCCACCACTTTTTTTTGCTGTGAAAAATATATCGCCAATATGTTATTTATCATTGTCATGATGCATCGGGGTGACATCATTACCGGAGCAAAATTTTGCCGGCGGCCTTAGCATTGTTTGCCGGTATGGCGGATTATTATGATGCTATTATTACGCGCCGGTTCGTATCTTACCGGCTCGGCCGCATCGGTTTTTTACTATTTGAAATGATCAGAACAATGAACGAGAAAGAAAACGAAATCCCTCCTCCGCAAGAAAAACCGGCAGTTTCAGCGGGAGTCAATCTGGCAGTGATCATCGGCACTATACTTTTCCCGGTGATCGGTATCGCCATGGGCTTTACTTATTTTAGAAAAGACAGCCCGGCTGCAAAAAAAGCCGGAAGAAATTGGTTGATACTCGGCGTATTGATGTTTATCGTCAATATCGTATTAGTGAGCACCATGAAATAAAAATGAACAACCCCGTGGCGAAACCACGGGGGAATCACAAACCAACCGGCACGCGATCTTGCTCAGAACCAGCGGCTGCATGCCAAGAACTGAGCACTCAGACCGAGTGCCGTTTGACGCAACACTATTTGAACAAATCGCTATCGACATACTCCGCTTTCACCAGCGACCAGAAATCGTCCGCCAAGCCGTTCTCGACGTACGCATACGGCAACCATCCGTAGCCATGATCACCCCACCCTGTTCCCCACGAGTTGCGAATCAGGAGCGCGCCCTTGGTGGAGCCGATTTTCTTCTGATCGTCATAGCCGACCGCGAGCACGGCGTGGCCGCCTTCCAGGGTATCGCCGCTGCCCGGATAGGGAATCTCACCCTTACCGTCGCCGCCGGACGGCATAGAGCTATAAACCGCAAAACCGAACATCGCGGGAAGATTGCCCGCCAAGCTTGTTTTTACGGTTTTCAACACGGTTGCTGTCGGGGTATTGGGCGGATCGAGACGGTAATACTTGATCGCCTGATAATTCTGCGCGTATGAAAAGCAAAAACCGGAGGGATCGTCATTGAAGCGGGCGATGTCGTAGGGCCAGTATTTTTCCGGCGGCACGCCAAACAACACCAGCGCTTTCATGGTGTCCCTCAGATAGGCGCCATCGTCGCCGGAGAAACCGAGAAGCTGCCGGGTGACTTTGTACAAAAACAACCGCGATGCATCGATATGTTTGCCAAAGGCGCGGCGTTCATAATATTCGACCATGCCCACACCGGCATTCGCGGTACACGATCCGAGCTGTCCTTGATCTTCGACCGGTGAGCAGTATTTGCGCAAATCGACCGACGCAGGCAAGGATTTTGCCGCTTTTTTCAAAGGTGACGACTTTGCCAGCACTTTTGCCACCGCTTCCGTTTCCAATGTGTGGTCCCGCATATCGGGCAGGTCTCTATGCCAGCCAAGGCCACGGCCATGAATTGTTTTCATCTTCATTCTCCCATAAAAGCACGTTGATCAATCTACCGTTACATAACTGCATACTGAATGAACATCTTTTACTTCAACCGCTTTTTGAGTATAAGTGAAACCGCTGAAATAACAAAATACTAAGCCGCTCCGGACAATTCCCCAGTTCATCGCAATCATTCTGCGGAGATTTTTATCGGTGCGCGCCGTTCGCTTCGCTCATTTGCGGTAAAATCGCACTTTATGAACCGCATCCATTTTTAACCGCAAGAGAATTCACCTTGACTTCATCACAATCTGATCATCCGGATACAACCACGTCCTTATCCTACCGGGACGCCGGGGTCGACATCGATGCAGGCGACCGGCTGGTCGACAATATCAAACCATTGGCCAAGCGCACGCTGCGGCCCGAGGTGCTCACCGGCATCGGCGGCTTTGGCGCTTTGTTTGAAATTTCCAAGAAATACCAAAACCCGGTGCTGGTGTCCGGCACCGATGGGGTAGGCACCAAACTGAAGCTGGCATTCCAGCTCAAGCGCCACGACACCATCGGCATCGACTTGGTGGCGATGAGTGTCAACGATATTCTGGTGCAAGGCGCCGAACCGCTGTTTTTCCTGGATTACTTCGCTTGCGGCAAATTGCACGTCGAAACGGCAACCCAGGTGGTCGGCGGCATCGCCGCGGGTTGCGAACAAGCCGGTTGTGCGCTGATCGGCGGGGAAACGGCGGAAATGCCGGGCATGTATCCGCATGACGAGTACGATCTGGCCGGGTTCGCCGTGGGGGTGGTCGAGAAGGAGCGGATTATCACCGGCGCCAGCATACAAGCGGGTGATATCGTGTTGGGGATCGCCTCCAGCGGCGCGCATTCCAACGGTTATTCGCTGATCCGCAAGATCATTGAACATAGTCACGCCGACTTGTCGGCAGATTTTCACGGCCAGCCGCTCGCCGATGCCATCATGGCGCCGACGCGCATTTACGTCAAATCGCTGCTGGCATTGATCAATCAATTGCCGGTCAAAGGTCTGGCGCACATCACCGGCGGCGGCCTGGTGGAAAATGTGCCGCGTATTTTACCCGGTCAACTTGCGGCGGTTTTACACCGGGATGCCTGGGAAATGCCGCCGTTGTTCCGTTGGTTGCAGCAACAAGGCAATGTCACGGATCATGAAATGGCGCGCGTGTTTAATTGCGGCATCGGCATGGCCGTCGTTGTCGCACCCGGGCACGCGGAAAATGCGTTGTACAGTTTGCGCGCAGCGGGAGAGACTGTCTGGCGGATCGGTGAAATCAAACCGCGCGCGGCCGGTCAAGCCGCGACGGTTCTGATTTAAGCCGCTATCTTCCAACAATAAATAGTTCATGAAATCTCTGGTCATTCTGATTTCCGGCCGCGGCAGCAATATGCAGGCATTGTTGCAAGCAAATCTTCAGGCTGAACGCATTACAGTGGTCAGTAACAATGCAAATGCATCGGGACTCGAAATTGCGCGGCAACATGGCATCGAAACCATCGTTCTCGACCATCGCGCATTTCCGGATCGGCAAAGTTTCGATGCGGCATTAGCGGAAAAAATTGACGCCTGCCGGCCCAAACTGATTGCACTGGCGGGCTTCATGCGTATACTAAGCGATCGCTTCGTACAACGCTATCAAGGCCGGTTAATGAACATCCACCCTTCCCTATTGCCCGCATTCCCCGGATTGGGAACGCATGCGCGAGCACTGCAAGAAGGCATCAAGATTCATGGCTGCACGGTTCATTTTGTCACCGCGCAACTGGATCACGGTCCGATTGTCATTCAGGCCGCCATTCCGGTAGCAGCCGATGATACCGAGGAAACCCTGGCTGCCCGGGTTTTGGAGCAGGAGCATCGCATCTATCCGCAGGCGGTGCGCTGGTTCATGGATGACCGCATCCGGCTGATCGGCAATCAGATTGAAGTGCTCGGTTCCAGCGTCAGCGGCGCCGCGCTTTATTCGCCGGGATTGGCAGAATGAAATTTGCACCGTTCTTTCTCCTCCTGCTAGGGCTGTTCATCAGCACCGGAGCGATGGCGGCGGATCTGCCGTCGCGCATCGAAATCAAGTACACCGTGACGACCGATATCGGCGAAGGCGAAATCGATGAAGTCATGGAGATCAAGCACATCGAAGGTAAAGCGCATTATTCGATCAATAGCAAAGCGCAAGCCACCGGTATGTTCAAACTCATCGAACCCAATAGCATCATTCGCCACAGTGAAGGATTCATCATCAAACAGGGGTTACGGCCAGTGCGCGCTTATGAGAAACGCGGCCAGAAAAAACCCAGTGTGGCCGAATTCGACTGGAAGAATCATGTTATTACGCTCCATCACCAAGGGCATCACGCCAAGGAAGTAATGCCGGACGGCACGTTGGATCGTCTCAGCATGTCGTACAATTTTATGTTCACCGCACTCCCCAAACACCATGTAGATCTCCATATCACCAATGGCGATACCTTGCAGTTATCGCGCTTTACCATCACGAAAGAAATGCTCGACACACCGATTGGAACAATGGAAACCGTGGTATTAACCCGGCAGGAAGAAAAGCATTCCAAGCTCAAAAGAAAACTATGGCTGGCATTGAACAATCACATGCTGCCTGTGCGCATCGTCTCGGTAGAGGAAAATGGCCGTGAAATCGACAAAATGGTGACCGAAATCAATATCAGCTATAAAACCGAACATTAAGAAGCGCTGAATAGCTCAGAACATTCTTAATCAATCTTGCCATTCCATCACATACACCGGATTCAATGCATCTAACTCACCCTCAACTGAATGCAGCCGTTACTGCCATGCGCACCGTGCTGCCGTTGGCGTATCCCGCCGATGCTATCTTGCGGCGCTTCTTCCAGGACAACCCCATGCTGGGTGCGCAAGACCGCGCATTCATCGCCGAAACCGTTTTCGGCATTTTACGCCACCGTTTTTTTCTTGAAAGCCTAGCAAAGCAAGTAACACCGCGCACTTTGGTACTCGCTTTCCTGGTCAAATTCCAAGGCATGAATTTGCGGGAACTGACGCCGCTGATCAGCGAATCGGAAGCAAAGTGGCTGGTGGAAGTCAAAGCCAGTAAGCCGGATGCGTTGCCATTGGCTATCCGCGCCGAATTTCCCGCATGGCTGGTGGAAAAATTGCAGCCGGACATGCCGGATCAGGATATCCTCGAGTTGGGGCTTTCCTTGCAACAGCCTGCTCCGCTGGATCTGCGGGTTAATACCATTCTCGCCAAGCGTGATGAAATACTCGAAACTTTCCAGCAAGAAGGTATCGCAGCGCAAGCAACACCTTATTCTCCGTGCGGTATCCGCCTGAGCGGAAAACCCGCCGTCAATCGCCATGCGCTCTTTTTATCAGGAAAAATAGAAGTGCAGGATGAAGGCAGCCAGCTACTCGGTTACTTGCTGGCGCCTAAACGCGGCGAAATGGTTGTCGATTTCTGCGCTGGCGCTGGCGGTAAGTCATTGTTGCTGGGAGCCTTGATGCATTCAAAAGGCCGTCTTTATGCATTTGATGTTTCGAAAAAAAGATTGAGCAACCTGAAACCCCGCTTTAAGCGTTCCGGTTTATCGAATTTACATGCGCAACTCATTGCCAACGAAAATGACAGCAAAGTCAGAAGATTAGCCGGAAAAATAGATCGCGTATTGGTGGATGCGCCATGCAGCGGTCTCGGCACGCTGCGGCGCAACCCCGATTTGAAATGGCGCCAATCGCCGCAGAGCATCGAAGAATTAAAAGCAAAACAGGCAGCCATATTGTCCGCTGCCGCCAGCTTGCTGAAACCCGGCGGACGGCTGGTCTATGCGACATGCAGCTTACTGCCGGAAGAAAACCAGGCTATTGTCAGCGATTTTCTGGCTACGCACCCGCAATTCACCTTGCTGAATTGTTCGGAATTATTGGCACAACAGAAAATATCACTGAATACCGGAGAATTTTTGCAGCTATCGCCGCGGCTTCATCAAACAGACGGTTTTTTTGCAGCCGCATTGACCCGCATTGATGCAGCCAAAACGGAATGAAGCGTTAAGCCGTATCTTTTTCTTCTTTACCGGCAAGAAAAAACTTGTTATTGATTTTGCTGCGCCAGTGCTATTTTTTCTTTCAGCAATTGAATCAATGCCGGAAAACCGTCTCGTTGCAGCACCGCACGATATTCCCCGCGTTTTATGGCAAGATCGCTCACGCCGTCAAATAGGATGTTGACAATCCGCCAGCCCCCATCCGTTTGATGCAACACGTAATCGAAATTGACGGTACCGCCATCGGACTTGGTCAATTGACTGCGCACCAGTGTTTGCTCGCGCGGCAATGAACGCTGCTCCACGATTTTGAATTGCTCACCTTCATACTGGGTAAACCGCCCGGCGTATGTGGCGATACTCAACTGACGGAAAGTATCGATAATCAAATCTTGCTGCGCCTTATCCAACTGCGACCAGTATGTTGCGCCGAGAATGGTCTTAATGATCAAATCGATGTCATGCGATTGATCAATGACAGGCTCGAGAAATTTGTAGCGCCCCTCGTAACCCAATTTCTCACCTTCCTGCATGACTTGCAGTAACGAGGATTGCAAGTGACCGATCACTTGCTCAGGGGTATCGGATCCTCGATCAGATGCGCTAAATCCCGGTGAAACAGATAATAGCAGCAGTACAATCCATGACCATACGATCAGTTTAATAGTTTGCTTTACTTTCATAGTGGCGATCTTTCCAACGAGCGCGTTCCCCGCGCCAATAGCGCAATGCCGATGTCCATGTCATGGCAAGATACAGCGTGCCGATAACGGGCAGCGCCAGACTCCAGAACGGCGAACGGTGATAGTAAATTAAAGTTGGCGCATAAGTAAAAAACATAGCCAGCCACGCTATTGCGCTGATCATATAGGCTTCATGGGCCGATGGCAGCAAAAACACAAGCGGTGCCACCCAGAACATGGCTGTCATGATTAAAGTGCAAACAGCCAGTAAAACTCCTGAGTATTTTAATTGCGTAAATGCGGTACGCGCCACCATTTCCCAAATCGGTTT
>JAFEEV010000144.1 GCA_018240935.1 Pseudomonadota bacterium | reverse complement strand
GGGATCGCGATCCCCCCACGGGCTGCTGCCGTTGAAAATATTGTTGGCGCGGCCATCCCAGAAATTGCGGAAATTAAAAACGGCGTTGATGACTGTCGGTGTGTTGCGCGGCTCCACTTTGCGCGCGCCTTTGGCGCCGATATGGAAAACTGCGTCGGCGCTGCGCTCGCATAGATCGTTTTTTTCCTGAAACCATTCGGCATCGCGATAGGCGCCGCCAAATGTTCCCGACGATGCCACGACATCGTCGCTGTTATAAACCGGCGCGCCGAGCGGATTCATCGGGTCATCGGTCTGGAAAAACGGAAAATCGCTTCTTTTCAATGTAGTGTTGGGGCCGTGCATGGAGCCGTCGCTGGCGGCGGAGAATTCTTTCGGCAGTTTGCTATTTCTGCCGGTGGGTGAGAGCTGATTTTTCGTGCGCCGGTCGGCCCCGGCATGAAAATGGCAGCTGGCGCAGGCGATACCGTCGCTGCCGACGTTAATGTCCCAAAATAGGGCTTTTCCCAGTGCGATCGCTTTTTCCCGATCGATGATGATCGGATCGGGGCCATCGAGTAAGCCGGGTACTTCGGGAACCGGTGCGCCTTTCAGCGTCATTGGCATGGGACCGAAATCGGCGTGCGCTGTGGAGCAGGCGAGCAATGCAAGGCACCATACCTTGCTGATGCTGATGATAAATTTTTTAATAATTATGGGCATGATAATACTCCTGGCATTTCCACGACCCGGCGTTTATGCTCCTGAGTATCCGAATTTTTCCGTGTCGTTTTGCGCGCAAATGCCGGCGCATCAGCAGCAAATTCGGTTGTTTCTTACGCAGCGCGGCCGGGCATATTCGTTGAGAAAAAACGGCGGCTGGAACCGCTGCCGCCGTTTTCTCCCTGGCTATGATGGTTTGCAGACTAAGCGATAGCCTGGGCTGAGTCTTTTTGATATTTGCGCATGCGCCATCCGACCAGACCCAAACCGGCCATCAGCATGGCCCAGGTATCCGCTTCGGGAACCGCGCTAACGGTCAATTCGAACGCGCCGCCCGCAGTCGCATGATCGGTGCCGCCGATATAGACGGTATACCAACCTGGCGCCAAATCATTGAATGTCAGTGACACGAGATGAGCGCTGGCGCTGCCGCTCACGCCGTTTTCGAAGGTATTGGTCAGACTGACGTCGTGCGCGCCGGTTGAAATGGTTTCACCCCAACCGGTTGTTGCAGCGGCATGAGATGGGCCGGAAACTGCGTAACCCAGGGTTTCGATTATGTTGCCGCCTTGACCGTTAGCCATCCAGAGTGTGCCTGCATCGCCCATCGCACCGGTGGCATTGAACGAATGCGGTGTGCCGAAGCCCGCCAGGCTGATTTCAGAACCGAAATCGGTGGTGCCGCCGTCAAATTCCGCGGCGCCGCTTGCCCAGACGGTTACGCCGGGAGAGAAACCGGAGTCGCCGGAGACGGTTACGGTGACATCGGCGAATGCAGCATCATTTCTGAATGTCCACCAATCGCCGGTGTGCGCCCAAGCGGAGTAGTTCAGAAAGGGGTTGTCGGAGTAAGCGCTTTTCAAGCCGCTTTCGCCCGCAGAAATGGTACCGCCCAGACTTACGATGTTGCCGCTGTTCCATCCCTTGAATCCTACGGCTCCGGCAGCGTAAACGTTGCTGCTTGCCAGCGCGGCGGCCGAGAGCAGAGCAGCTGAAATCAATGCATTAGTTTTGTTGTGATATGATTTTGTTTTCATATTCATTTCTCCAAAAATGACACTATGGGTAAGATTTCAAGGCGCCGTTGATTGCTTGTGAAATTGGGAAAGGGCAAATCGGCAGCGCCTCTTTTTTTGAATGATGCGCTGGAAACGGATTGATCGTTTTATGCATTCCGATCCAGTTACTCCCCATCACTCCTGGGAGGCAACCCGGCTGTCTCACGGATGAGATCCATTGGCTTTCCGTGCCTGCCTTGCGGCAAGTGTGGCTTTGTCTGATAACTTTTTTAATGAATTACGTTTTTATATTCTATGGGAATATTCCGACAACACAATGCGGCAAATTGTCGCTGCGGCAAATTGCCGCAGCGCAGAATCGATGCGGATTGCCAGGAAAATCCCGCAGCAATTTGTTGAAAAATTAACCGCCTTGGCCGCGAATCAAGCATGATAAAATTCGCCCTTCAACAGAACCGGTTCCTATCATGCAATCTTCCGTTATTACCGCTTTGTCGCCATTGGATGGCCGCTATCACACCAAAGTTGAGCCTTTACGGTTCTATTTCAGCGAATTCGCTTTGATTCGTTTTCGTGTGCATGTTGAAATTGCTTGGCTTAAAGCATTGAGCAGCGAACCCCGGGTTGCCGAAGTGCCGCCTTTCTCCGCCGCGGCCATTACGCAATTGGATGATCTGGCGGCCAACTTCTCAATCGAGGATGCCGCGGCGGTTAAAACCATAGAAGCGACGACCAATCACGATGTCAAAGCGGTTGAATATTGGCTGAAGCGGAAGCTGGCGGATAATGCGGAAGTGATGAAAGTAGCCGAATTCATTCATTTCGCTTGCACCTCGGAAGATATCAATAACCTGTCGCACGGCTTGATGCTG
>JAFEEV010000143.1 GCA_018240935.1 Pseudomonadota bacterium | reverse complement strand
GCGCCGCATCATTGATTTTTGCCGCATCCCCGCCGGATTGCACTTGTTGCAAAAGAGCGTACAAATCGGCCGCTTGCGCCGCCTGCTTCTGTTGATAATACTGCCATGCCTTAGTGCCCCCGGCCGCTACCAGAACCGCCGTCAACACGATGGTGATGGCATTGCCGTATTGCTTCCACCAAGCCGCGAGTCCTTCGATTCTTTCCTGATCTTCATGAGAGTATGCCATGGTATTTTCCTAATTAACGCCCGTTTATGGATTGTGTGATTCTTTGTGATTAATCAATTCGGCAACAAGATCCAGTTTTACGCTGGCTTGTTCAACCGGTGCGCGTAACGGCTTGAGCGTCACCTCTTGCGCTTTGAATTCGTCGTCGCCGATTATCATGGCGTAGCGCGCGCCGCAAGCATCGGCTTTCTTCATTTGCGATTTAAAGCTGCCGCCGCCGCAGTGAAAAATGACATCAAAACCTTGATCGCGGAGCGATTCGGCGCATTTCCAGGCATAACCCGCCGCCGCTTCTCCCTGATGCACAATATAAATATCCGGCACCGGTTGCGGGATCGTTCCGCCGCATTCCTGCATCAACGCAAGCAAGCGCTCGATACCCATGGCAAAACCGCAGGCAGGCGCAGGTTTCCCCCCCACTTGACCGATCAAGCCGTCGTAGCGTCCACCGGCGCAAACAGTGCCTTGCGCGCCGAGCTTATCGGTCACCCATTCAAATACCGTGCGGTTGTAATAGTCGAGCCCTCGGACCAAGCGCAAATTAATTTCAAAGTTAATCCCCTGTTCGCGCAAAATGTGCTGTAAGGATTCAAAATGGTTGAGCGAGTCGGCGTCCAGATCGTCCATCAGCTTCGGCGCATTTTCGATGATGCCCTGCATGGCCGGGTTCTTGCTGTCGAGGATGCGCAGCGGATTGGTGTGCAAGCGCCGCAATGAATCCTCGTCGAGCGCGCCGTGATGCTGCTCGAAATATTTGATCAACCGGGAACGATGCAATGCGCGCGACTCGGCGTTTCCCAGCGTGCTGATTTCCAACCGCAAGCCGGAAATCCCGAGCAAATCCCACAAACGCGCGCACATTACGATCAATTCCGCGTCGATATCCGGTCCGGCATAACCCAGCGCTTCCACACCGACCTGGTGAAACTGCCGGTAACGGCCTTTTTGCGGACGTTCGTGCCGGAACATCGGGCCGGAATAATACAAGCGTTGCGGACCGGCATATAACAAACTATGTTCGATCACCGCACGCACGCAGGAAGCGGTGCCTTCCGGCCGCAGCGTCAGACTGTCATTGTTGAGATGATCGACAAAGGTATACATCTCTTTTTCCACAATGTCGGTCACTTCGCCGATGGAACGGATAAACAAATCAGTCTGTTCGACGATCGGCGTGCGGATATTGCGGTAACCGTAAGCGGCGAGCCAGCGCTGCACAATCTGCTCGAAATGCGCCCACAGATACGATTCATCCGGCAGGATGTCGTTCATCCCGCGGATCGCTTTTACCCCATTAGCCATCAGACAACTTTTCTCGGATACTTTTCGCTGACATAGCGATCGACAATCGCACGGAATTCGTTGGCGATATTATCGCCTTTCAAAGTGACTGTTTTTTGACCATCGACGAATACCGGCGCGACCGGAGTCTCGCCGGAACCGGGCAAGCTGATGCCGATATTGGCGTGCTTGCTTTCACCGGGACCGTTCACCACACACCCCATAACCGCCAGCGTCATGTTTTCCACGCCATCGTATTGCTCGCGCCATACCACCATTTCGTCGCGCACATACGCTTGAATGCTTTCCGCCAGCTCTTGAAAATACGTGCTGGTGGTGCGTCCGCATCCCGGGCAAGCAGCCACCAGCGGGACGAACGCGCGCAACCCCATGGTTTGCAGAATTTCCTGCGCGACGATCACCTCGCGCGAACGCGTTCCGCCCGGTTCCGGCGTCAGCGAGATACGAATCGTATCGCCGATGCCTTCCTGCAGCAGCACGGCTAACGCCGCCGTCGACGCCACAATCCCCTTGGAGCCCATGCCCGCTTCGGTCAAGCCGAGGTGTAACGCATAATTGCAACGCTTGGCCAATTCCCGGTAAACCATAATCAAATCCTGCACACCGCTCACTTTGCAGGACAAAACGATTTTGCTGCGCGGCAGGCCGATTTCTTCCGCTCTGGCCGCGCTCTCCAGCGCCGATGTGATCAACGCTTCGCGCATGACGTATTTGGCGTCTTGCGGATTACTGGAAGCGGCGTTCTCGTCCATGATGCGCGCCAGCATTTCCGGATCCAGGCTGCCCCAGTTGACACCGATGCGTACTGGCTTGTCGTACTTACAGGCAATTTCGATCAGCGTGCTGAATTGCTCATCGCGTTTCTTGCCATGTCCGACATTACCGGGATTAATCCGCAACTTAGCCAGTGCTTGCGCGCATTCCGGGTAGCTGGTCAGCAGCTTGTGGCCGTTGAAATGAAAATCGCCCACTAACGGCACATGGCACCCCATATCATCCAGGCGCGCACGAATTCCCGCCACCGCTTTCGCTGCTTCCATCGAATTGACGGTGATACGCACCAGCTCGGAACCGGCGCGCGCTAATTGCGCCACTTGTTCGGTTGTGGCAACCTCATCCCCCGTATCGGTATTGGTCATGGATTGCACTACGACCGGCGCGCCGCCGCCCAGCATAACGGAACCGACCCGGACGCCCACACTGGGCCGGCGATTTATTGAAGAACTGTTGTCAGACATAATTTAATGGTAAATGGTATTGAGATCAAAAGATTACAGGTACTTTTATTCGAGCGTGAAACGCGCGGTTCCACCTTGTTTTTTGTAGGATGAAATGTCGATTTCCTTGTCATTATAGGTGAGATTGACCCCCGATGCATTGCCTATCACGATCGACAGCGGCCGCTTGCCGGTGACAGTCTGTTCGCTGCCGCCCTTCTTAAGCTGTTCGAAAACGGAAGTGCCTGCGCCGTCAACAACTTTGACCCAGGAGTCGGCCGTAAATTTGAAATGTAAATGGCCCATGTTTTTGGCCGTATCCGTTTTATTCTCTACTTTCTCGGCCTTTTCGGTCTTTTCGGCTTTTTCAGTCTTTTCTATTTTTCCGGCTTTTTCGGCTTTCTCAGTTTTCTCGCCTTTCTCCGCAACAGGCTTAATATCCATTGTCACGGTATCTGTTTTTACATCCGCCGCGGTTTCGGTATTTTCCGGATGGCGCGCCGGTTGAGCGGTTTCGGGTGATTGGTTCAATGGCGCGCCGGTCGAGTTCTTGGCAGCCGCCGGCAAAGGCAATTGAATCTCCACTGACGCGATTGCAGACTCAGTCTTCGTTTCCTCATTTGCGACGCTGCTGGAATCGGAATTCTTGTTCCACCCCCCGTTCTCAAAGATAAAATACGCACCTAATACAATAACCAGCAAAATGGCGGCGATAATCAATGAATGATTCCCCGGAGCCTCGCGGTTCGAGGAAAACGATATTTGTTTGTTCTTGAACGGCGTGCGCTCATAAGTCGATACGATCCGCGCCGACGCCGGGAGCATTTGCAGCAACGGAGCCGGGTCCAATTGAACCAGATGGGCATAATTGCGGATAAAGCCGCGCAAAAACGTACGTCCGGGTATTTTCTCAAAATCCTCTTTTTCGATTGCTTCAATTTGCGGCACGGAAAGGCGTAATTGCCGCGATACATCATCAACGCTCATGCCTTTGGCCATTCGCGCGTTACGCAATAAATGCCCGACACTTTGCACGACACTCGCCGCGTCAATGTTGTTGAATTCGGTTTTTGCCGGCGGATTATCGGAAGCCATATTCATGCTGTTGTAATTATTATTGGTTTGAAGTTGCCTGCGGTGATGATCGGAACCCGATACCGGCGCATTGGAATCCTCTTCACGCTGAGCTGTTGAAGAGATCTCTGCGGCCATGGCTGAATTTTCTGGCGCAACTTGAGTGCTTTCAGAGAATTGCCGGCCGTTGCTATTTTTCTCATCGGTTGTATTGGTTGTATTCATCATTTCACCGCTCCTTCTCGAATCATGGCTGTTTCTTTGGATTCAGGAAAATGTTTCTGCAACTGAAAAATATAGCTGTCAACGGCCAATTGATTACCCATCGCTTGTTCGATTTTTATCGCCATTAACAGACTCTCCGCAGTGGGCGGGTTATTCTGCAAAAACTGCGCCAGTTTGGATTTTGCTTCCGCTAAATTACCGCGTTGAAAATCCATATCGATCAGTCCGATTATCGCTGGCGAATAGTTAGTCTGAAGAGACAATGCTTTCTGAAACAAAAGCCTCGCTTCCGTGTAATTCCGGCGCTTTGTCTCGCAAATCCCGGCATTGGCATAGGACATCTCCGGTGTGGCATAGAGCGGATCCTTGGCTGCCGCCATGAAATGCTCGATCGCTTGATCCATGCGTTGCGCAAAGCGCTGACATAGAAACCAGCCATAGTTATTACGAATTTCGGAGTTTCTCGGCGCCAGCCGGACGGCGCGCTCAAAATTCTCCAGCGCTTTGCTGTTTTCATTCAAGGTCATATTGATCAACCCCAGCACATTATAAGCCAGCGCGTAATTGGATTGAGCTTTCAAGGCTTCATTGACTTCTTCGATGGCGACATCGAGTTGCCCGCGATAATAATATTCGGCCGCCAGTTCGGTATGGATTTTGGCGCTTTGCAACGCCCGATCCGATCCGCTTTGCAGCGGCATTCCGTTGTTCACCGCTTGCTGCACGCACCCACTCAGTCCTAATAAGACCGGCGGCAGTGCAAAAAGCAGCAGCAACCAATTCTTTTTCACTGCACGGCCTCTATTTTCAAACCGGCCGTGCGGCGTGTCTTATCTTTCACCTGCCCGGCGAGCTGGCCGCAAGCCGCAGCAATATCGTCTCCGCGGGTTTTTCGCACCGTGGTAACCAATCCCGCCTGCATCAATATATCCCGGAAAACCCGCACGGCCTCGGCGCTTGAGCGCTTAAACCCGGAGTCATGAAATGAATTAAAAGGGATTAAATTGAATTTGCAAGGAACATCCTGCACCAATTTAATCAGTTCACGCGCATGCGCGGCGCTGTCATTGACACCGTCCAGCATGACATATTCGAACGTGATGAAATCACGCGGAGCGGACGGCAAGTAGCGCTGGCAAGCCGCCAGCAATTCCTTGATTGGGTACTTCTTATTAATCGGCACCAGCTGATCGCGCAATGCATCGTTCGGCGCATGCAAAGAAATCGCCAGCGCGACCGGACAGCGTTCCCGCAACCGGTCTATCGCGGGCACCAATCCGGATGTGCTGACGGTGACACGGCGGCGGGAGAGACCATACGCATGATCATCCAGCATAATATCCAGCGCGGTAACCACATTATCAAAATTAGCCAGCGGCTCTCCCATCCCCATCATGACCACATTGGTCACGGCCCGGTTTGTCTGCGGTACCTTATCGCCGGTCTCCAATCCGACCATCTTGTTGGCAATCCACAACTGCCCGATGATCTCAGCCACTGTTAAATTACGATTAAACCCTTGTTTCCCGGTCGAACAAAAAGCGCACGCTAAAGCGCACCCTACTTGACTGGATACACAGAGTGTGCCGCGATTGGCTTCCGGTATGAATACCGTTTCTATGCCGTTGCCGGAGCCGACCGAAAGCAACCATTTGCGCGTGCCGTCTGCGGCCACGGAGTCATACGTGATTTGCGGCAATTCGATAACCGCCATGGCAGCCAGTTTCTCACGCAAACTTTTGGCCAAGTCGCTCATTGCGGCAAAATCAGCGGTACCGGACTGGTGAATCCAGCGCAGCAGCTGTTTTGCACGGAAAGGTTTTTCGCCTATTTCGGTGCAAATATCGACCAGCCCCTTGCCGTCGTAATTTAACAGATTGATTGTCACTATTGAGCTATAAAACTGAGTGTCTTAACGTGAATAGATATTCAATGCCGGGAAGAAACAGGCGATTTCAACCGCGGCTGTTTCCGGCGCATCCGAACCATGCACGGCATTGGCATCGATGCTGTCGGCGAAGTCGGCGCGGATCGTTCCTTTCTCCGCTTTCTTGGGATCGGTGGCTCCCATTAAATCGCGATTCTTCTTAATGGCGTCATCTCCTTCCAGCACTTGCACCATCACCGGACCGGATGTCATAAATTTAACCAGATCGTTGAAAAATGGGCGTGCTCGATGCACAGCGTAAAATTGCTCCGCATCGGCTTGCGACAAATGCACCATACGCGCCGCAATAATTTTCAAACCATTTGATTCAAAACGGGAATAAATTTGTCCAATCACATTCTTTGCTACAGCGTCTGGTTTAATGATGGATAGTGTTCTTTCAATTGCCATTAAATACTCCAATAAATTAGTAAATTAAGCGTTATATTTTAACAAAAAAACAGCCGTGATTCGAAAAACATCCGGATTAATTCGCGCATGGATCATTGCCCAAAAGGAATTTACCGAATCTACGCTCCATGACCGGTAAAGAAATATTTTTAGATCATTGGATTGAGTTTATGCCGCTCGCGAAAATATTTTTTATTTTCATAATATGTTTCATTGTCATTATCCTCAACCCAGCCTGGGTAACCTAATAGGGGAACGGGCGCAAGATCGGCGCTGGACGATAACGTATGTAACAAAAAAGATTCCAGCATCGAATCAATCGCAGCCAGTTGATCCGGCAGCGCTTGTGCAAAAAAAGTTTGACACACTTCAAAAATAATGGCTTTTCCAGTCATACCGGTATAAGGATCCAGTGCTTTTTCATACAATCCATGACCGAAAATAAAAAACCGCATAGATGACAACACTGCGCTACGCTGCCGCCAAAATAATTCTTTCCACTCAAAATCTTTGATTAATTGAATTAATGCAGTTTGACTGCTGATGACGATCACGCCCGATTCGTCAAAAAGCGTGGCAGCGTCTCTTAATCCGCACCGGTTTTTGTCTTTATTGGATAGTTCCGCCAGCTGCGCCTGAAAATGCAATTCATTGAGCGCCGATTTGGCGCGCGGAAATAATTTCCATACCAATGCATTAAAAAAATCATGCCAGTTCCCGGCCCTTGTCGGCACTTGGCCGGTCAAATAAATCCTTGATTCATATTTTTGCCCGGCATCCTGTTTTCCAGGAGTTTGGGATACAAAACGGACAAGTTTTCCCGAACGGGTAAAAATCTGCCGGTTTTGCTGGAAATCGAAATGATTGAGATCATCCGGATCCGGCCAGTTTTGTTGATTCCCTAAATACCCTTTCAGCTGGAGAAAGGATTCAAACATCGGCGAACGATCAACAAAACCAGGATCCCACTCATGCACACCCATATGAAGTTCAGTCTGACCGGCGTTATTTTTGTTTCAATGGGTAAAAACTATTGATTATCGATAGATGAATCATTTTTTCCCGCTTCACCGGCCCGCACCAGCTTCAGATGATCCAAACCAAAATGAATAAATGCCAAGGCTGTATAGATCGGAGCCAGTAAATTGAGTACCGGCACAAACTGAATCAATCCCGTTAATAATCCCAATCCCCATAGCGAATACCGGTTTTGCGCGCAGATCAATTTAATTTCTTGCTTGGTGGCATGCTCGGATAGCGCATCATAACGGAATAACTGTTGATTCATAAATGCCGCTGCAACAAAGGGAACGATAATACCCGCTCCCATGGCCCATAGCGGTACAGTGACAACCCAGATCAGTATAAATACGCCGCTGGCGAGTAGCGCATTGATGATACTTCCGGTGATACTACCCCCATATTCACGCTTAAGTTCAGGATAGTCGCGGTTCGCCACCAGATTGATCAATGCCGGCATTATAAAAATAGCCGTAATAATCAAAGTAGTGACTATTACGAGCGGTATATAGACCATGATATAAATCAGACTCTCAATGGCAGCAGAAACCCAATCAGAACCGTGATTTTGCAGCCACTCACCGATACCGGCCTCGTTCAAAAATAAAACAACCAGTTCGGAAAAATTTGCGCGAAAAACAAAACCGACAACAAGCCACAAAAGAGTCGAAACCAGAATCGGCCAAACTATAATCCAAGCAATCTTAAAACGTATCAGATCGCGAAATGCACTTGCAATTGCTTTAAATATAAAAGACATTTAATTACCAGTTAAATAAATGATTATGATCAGATGGCGAAATTATCTATGATATCCATCGGGTTTGCTAGCGCCCATACAATAAATCCGGACATTTATGAAACACTGAATTTATCCCAGCATATGCCGTAAAAAAATCGCAACAGTAGTGCAATTTTTGAAAAACTGATAACTTGATTCTTGATTCAAATTGTCCCAAGTCACATGAAAAAGCTTTACGTACTAAAGTTCCAAACAAAGGTGTCGATATGACACGCAATGAATTTCGTTAAGAGGTATAAAAATGAAAATAGATAAAACATTACAGCCAGTGTCTACCGTATCAGTCAATGATGGGAAAAGGCGTACTGATGTCACTCCAGCTGCGGATACCAGTCAAGAAGACAGCGTGCATTTAAGTGCAAATGTTGCAAAACTGCAAAATATTGACAGCAGCTCTGCAAGCGGTTCAATTGTAAACTCAGCTCGGGTTCAAGAAATAAAGCAAGCAATCAGCGAAGGAAACTTTCAAATAAATCCTGGCGTAGTTGCTGACCGGTTACTTGAAACAGTGAAAGAGCTAATTCAGTCTAAAAAAGGTGCCGCTTAATGTCCTCATCGCAACCCATAACATGTTTTATGAAAGAATTGGAAACCGAGAAGAATATCTTTCAAGCATTTATTGAGATTCTTAAGAAAGAAGAAAATGCGCTGATCGAAGGAAAAATAGAAGAAATCGATTATCTTGCCTCGGATAAGTCACGTTTAATTGAAGAATTGATTCAATTTGATGAAGATCGTAATGAATATTTCAAGAAACAAGGACTCACTCTGGAAAAGAATAGTATCGATAATTGGCTAACCGAGTTGACCAAACATGATTCCAGCTTGCCTGAAATAAAAACTTCTTGGAACGAGTTGCTCAATTTGGCAAAAATTGCTCAGCAACTGAATTATTCCAACGGTTTGATGATTTCGTCCCAACTGCAATACAATCAACGTGCTTTTGCCGCCTTACATTGCGCGGCAGGAAATGTTTCTCTCTATGGTCCTAAAGGCCAAACTTATATTTGATCTCAGCGCATTTACTCAACAATTGGAATTTCAGTTACCTTATCCGGATTGGTTGACAGAATCATAACTGATACCCGGCGATTCCTTTTTCTGCCGTCCAATGTTTCATTGCTTTCTATAGGTCTATTTTCACCATAGCCAATTGCAGTAAGCCGATGTGCTTCAACACCGTTTTCTATAAACAATCTGATCACGCTGCACGCACGGGCTGTCGACAATTCCCAGTTTGATGGAAAGTTGCCATTATGAATGGGTAAATTATCCGTATGCCCCTCGACATGAATCTCATGCTCATGTCCTTTGATCACATTAGCAACAGCTTGCAGCGTCAAGCTTGAATTCTCGGCAAGTTTAGCCTGTCCTGGCGAAAAAAGAACACTGGCGTTGATCTCCACCGTTATCCCTTGAGAACTTTGCGTAATCCTTACCTGACCGTCTTTTACCAAGGGATCCAAAGCATGCAGAATATCTTTAGCCATGCTTTTCATTTTTTCCTGTTTCTTCGCAGTGTGAACGCTGAGATTGTCAATCAGCTTGATTGAATCCGTTTGATTCGATGGGTGGATGTTAATAGGCACAAATTCCGTCGATTGCACGGGCACCGCATTGGTAGGGTTGCTGCTTTTAAATGCGCTCACTAACGAAGAACTTAACACACGATACTTACCTTCATTGACCGATGAAACCGCGTACATGACAACAAAAAAAGCAAATAACAACGTTATGAAGTCGGCGTAGGATACCAGCCAGCGTTCCTGATTCTCAGCGTGATCATCGGCTTTTTGTTTTCTTTTTCTTCTTAGCATGGCCATTCAATTCAAAAATCGTTTAATTCAAGGCGCGCATTAGATGAAATAGCCATTCAACCGGCTCTCGATAAGACGCGGGTGTTCGCCCTGCGCAATGGCAACAAAGCCGTCGACCAGTGTTTCTTGCAGCACGATATATTCACCGATAATCGTTTTCAGCTTATTCGCGACCGGCAAAAAAATCAGGTTGGCCAAGCCGACGCCATAAACCGTCGCGACAAAGGCAACGGCAATGCCATTTCCCAAAAGATTAGGATCGGATAAGTTCTCCATCACATGAATCAACCCGAGTACCGCGCCTAAAATACCGATGGTCGGCGCATAGCCGCCGGCGGCTTCCCAGATCCGGGCCGATTGCCGCAGATGGTTCTCTACTGCCGATATTTCAATTTCCAAAGCTTCACGCAGCTTATCCGGCGGACTGCCATCCGCAAGCAGCTGCAATCCCTTTTTCGACAACGGATCTTTTACCCCGGGCACCAGCGCCTCAAGCGCCAATAATCCATCCTTGCGGGATATTTGCGACCAATTGATAATTTGTTTAATCAAAGCTTGCGGGGAATTGGACGGCGGGAAAAAAACCCAGGCGCTCATGCGGACGCCATTGACAAAAATTTTCATCGGACTTTGCAGCAATACTGCACCGACAGTGCCGCCCATGACAATCAGTAAAGCCGCCGCCTGCATCAGCGAACTGAGATGACCGCCCTCGAGAAATTGCCCGCCGATGATCGCGACAAAAGCCAGCAGAATGCCGAAGACACTGTTCAAATCCATTTTTGATTTTTTGAACATGACAAAATCCGTTTACGGCTCCGGTGCTGGATAATCGGGATGAAAAAACGCCTTACATGTTTCTCAAGCGGCTGCGCAGCCGCGCAACGGCCTGCGTATGCAACTGACAAACACGGGATTCGCTGACGCCGAGCACTTCGCCGATTTCCCGTAAATTCATTTCCTGCTCGTAATGCATACCCATCACCTGTTTTTCCCGCGGCGGGAGGTTATCGATGGCGGCAATCAATGTATTGCGGAAATTTTCGTCCAACAACGCATTCAACGGATCGCCTTCCGAATCGATAAACAGGCGATCCAGAAACGGTTCTTCGTCTTCCTGCTGAAAATCCTCGTAATAAATCAATTGCGCGCCGCGCGCACTTTGCAAAGTCTCGTGGTATTCATCCAGCGACATATCCAGTTCCGTCGCCAAATCTTGTTCGCTCGGCGCGCAACCATTGCGCTGTTCCAGCATACTCACTGCCGCTTCGATCCGGCGCATCTTTTTCCGGATGCTGCGCGGCAACCAGTCGGCTTCGCGCAACTCGTCCAGAATGGCACCCCGTATCCGCTGCGCCGCATAGCTTTCAAACTGGCGCCCGTATGAGCCCTCGTAGCGATTGATCGCATCCAATAAGCCGATCATCCCGGCTTGAATCAGATCATCGACTTGCACGCTGGCCGGCAAACGCGTCATCATATGATAGGCAATGCGCTTTACCAGCGGCGTAAATTCAGTGATAAATTGTTCTTTATCAATCGTTTTAGTTCCAGTCGCAGTATACATATTCAATCACACCGTAAAATTGGCCATACTCAAATGACTCGTCATAATCAATCGCTGCATGAAATGATCCATTCCCCCGCTATATCTATCCGGACAAGTGGAACGCAGAATATTGCGCGCCGCGTGCCGGAAACAAACCGCCGCTTGCGAAACCGGAAACATCTCGATCACCGGTTTACATAATTGCGTTGCATTCCTTAACCGTTCGTCGTTTTGGACGTAACCGGCATATTCCAGCGATACCGTTAAATATTGGCGCGCCACCCGGTATAAATTCTGGTAGATCATCAATGCTTCCGTTTCCGATTCAACTTTGTTCACCAGAACCAGAAAATGCAGTTTGTCGTATTCCTGGCTCATAATTTTGATCAGCGCGTAAGCGCCGGTAATCGACGCCGCCGAACCGGAAATGACAATCATCACTTGCTCCGAAGCCAGGCTGAGCGGCAGGACATGCGTCGTGCCGGTCATCGCGGTGTCGATCAGCACGATATCGACCGACTTGGTCAGCTCGGAAAAACTCTTGATCAGCCAATCCTGTTCCACTGGATTCAACGTGCTCAACGCATGAATACCGCGCATCGCGGATAAGATGGTGATATTGTCCGGACCCTGCAGCAGCACTTGATCCAACCTTTTATCCTTATGAATCACATGCAATAAATCGAAGCGCACCTGCAAACCCAAACTGGTGCAAATATTGTTATGGCACGGATTTTCATCGATCAATAAAACCCGTTGGCCGTTCTGTGCCAGCGCAGCGGCCAGATTGACCACGACGCTGGTTTTCCCGACGCGCGATTTGCCTCCCGCGATGGTGAAAACGCGCGCTGCATCGTGTTCCCGGTACGAAACCAGGTTGCGCAAACCCGCCGCTTGGTCTTGTAAAATCAGCCTAGTCATACATCAATCCCGCCAATGATTTTTCCTCTGCCTGCGGCGGCTCGGCGCTATGCTTGCTTGCCATGATCAAAGCAAACTCCGCGTCCTGCAGCGTGAATGCGCTGTCTCCCGGCGCCGATTTGAAAATGCGATGCAGCAGGTAGCGCGCATTCGCGGCGTGAATATCTTCCGGAACCTTTTGCCCGTTCGCGACATAATGCAGCGGCAGTTTTCTGCGGATGACGACATCCAGCGCCACACCCAGGCTCGCGGCTTCGTCCACTTTGGTGATGATGCAGCCGTAAATGCCGTTCTTCTGGTAGGCGGAAATCACTTCATCCAGTGTCTTGCCGTTGGATGCGGCGCTGAGAACCAGCATGCGCTTCACATCCGCGCCGCAGTTGCTAAGCATGGCAATCTGCTGCGCCACCATCTGATCGCGCTGGCTCATTCCGACGGTATCGATCAGCACCATATGTTTGTTTCTCAGTTCCGACAGCGTTAGCTGCAAATCCTCGGTGTCCTTGATATTGCGCACCGGAATACCCAGTAACTGCCCGTAAATCCGCAGTTGTTCGTGACCGCCGATACGGTAACTGTCGGTCGTCAGCAACGCGACTTTGCCGGCGCCGTGCCGGATCACACAACGCGCCGCGATTTTTGCCGTGGTCGTGGTTTTACCGACACCGGTGGGACCGACCAAGGCGTACACACCGCCTTTTTCGATCATGTCGTCGCTGGTAACCGTATGCAAATTAAACGTCAAGGCGGACAAGGCTTGTTTCAGGCTCTGTTCGTAATCGAGTCCGTCCGGTAACCGGTCGATCAGGCGGCGCGCCAGCAACGGACTAAAACCGCTATCCAGTAACGTGCGCAGCAGTTTCATTTTTTCCGGCCTGCGCTGTGTGAAATTTCCCCAGGCCACCGTCGCCAGTTGGTCTTCCAATGTGGTTTTCATGGCTTGAATCTCGGCGATGATGTCTTTGGCCAGCGCTGCGGATAACCCGTTATTCGAGTTTTTCTGGCTTTCCGCCGGCTCATTGGCCATCGATAACAATGTTGAATACGCCGGCTCCGGAGCACTCAGCACGTTGTTTTGCTCGTAGTGCGAAATCCCTTTGGACGGCGGCATTGAAGGCGGCGGCGATGCCGGCGCATGCACCAGATTGCTCATGTCGGAATCCGCCAATGCCATGATTTCCACGCCATCCCGGATTTTGCGGTTCGACAGAATGACGGCGTCCTCGCCCAATTCCTCTTTTACTTGGCGCAGCGCTTCACGGGATGTGGCAGCAAGATAGCGTTTTACTTTCATTTGTTACCTCCAATCACGGAAGTGATTTTGATTTTTCGTGAGTCCGGAATTTCCGAATGCGCCAGCACGCGCAACTGCGGAATGGCGCGGCGCAAAAATTTTGCCAGCAAGAAGCGCACCGCCCCCGGCACCAGCAGTACCAGCGGCAATCCCAGTTTTTCTTGCTGCTGCGCGGCGTTACGGGCTTCCCGCAACAACGTGTCGGCGAGTCCCGGCTCGATACCGGCGCCT
>JAFEEV010000142.1 GCA_018240935.1 Pseudomonadota bacterium | reverse complement strand
ATTTTCAGCACGCGCGCTTCGACGTCCGCCCGATGTACGCGTTGCGATTGTTTGCGGCTGGCAATGACCGCCTGATTTTCCCGGAGCGCTGCGGCAACGCTGGCCCGGCCGTGATTCAAGGCCTTCGCGAGGATGGCGATTTCATCGAGTTTCTGCACGGCAAACGCCAGCCACGAGCGGATATCCGCAGCGAGCTTTTGTTCGCTATCCAGATCAACCGGCACGTGCAGCAACGAGCAGGACGGCGCCAGCCACAACCGGTCCTGCAAACGCGCGTGCACCGGTCCGAGCCAATCCAGCGCCGCGGTCAAATCGGTTTTCCAGATATTGCGGCCGTTCACGACACCGAGCGAGAGGATTTTATGCGTGGGCAACCAGTCGATCACCTTGGCCACTTCATCCGGCGCGCTGACGGCATCCAGATGCAGCCCGGCCACCGGCAGTTCGCACGCCAGTTGCAAATTGTCCTGCAGCTGGCCGAAATACGCCGTCAGCAGCAATTTAACCGGCGCTGCCTGCAATTGGTAATACGCCGCGCGCAACGCATGCTGCCAAGCTTGCGACAGCTCCATGACCAGCACCGGCTCGTCGATTTGCACCCACTCGGCACCGGCATTTTTGAGTGCGCCCAGCAATTGCGCGTAAACCGCCAGCAGATCGTCGAGCAGATCGAGCTTTTCGCTGCCGTCCTTGGATTTTCCCAGCCACAAATACGTCACCGGCCCCAGAATGACCGGTTTGACGCGCGCATGAATTTGCTGCGCGTGCCGGATCTGCTCGAGCAAATGGCTCGCATTCAACGAGAACTTCGTATCGCGGGCAAACTCGGGCACGATGTAATGGTAATTGGTATCGAACCACTTGGTCATTTCACCGGCGTGCACGCAACTGCGCGCGGATTTGTCCGCAGCCGAACGCCCGCGGGCGACGCGAAAGTAGTTGTCGATCTCGCTACCCGCCAATGCACTGACCCGCGCCGGAATATTCCCC
Source organism: Pseudomonadota bacterium (assembly GCA_018240935.1). GTDB lineage: Bacteria > Pseudomonadota > Gammaproteobacteria > Burkholderiales > Nitrosomonadaceae > Nitrosomonas. Next base: position 1,549 of record JAFEEV010000142.1, on the reverse strand, counting down.
AGCATGAAGCTGGCATCCAGCACATGATCGTACAACGAAAAATCACCGGCCGGAATCCAATCCAGTTGCGATTGATTCTGCCAATGCTGCAAGCGCAGCGAGTTTGCCGTGTCCCGTAAAATCTGCTCAGAAATTTCACCTTGCCAGTATTTTTCCAAAGCAAATTTCAATTCCCGGTTTTTGCCGATACGCGGAAATCCAAGATTGTGTGTCGTTACCATAAATCACCACTCCAAGATTAATCAAAGTGGCGCTATTGTATGAAGGATGAATAATAAATAATAATGATAAGTTTTAACGCTCCAATAAGGTTTCCTCATACATGATCGAACACAGCCACCTGAAAATCATCCAAGCGCTGCACGCCAACGGTACCCTGACCGGAGCCGCCAACGCGCTCTGCCTCAGCCAGCCCGCGCTATCGCATCAAATCGGTTATCTGGAAAAGAAACTCGGCGTGGCATTATGGAAACGCGACGGCCGCAGCCTGCGCCTGACGCAGGCGGGCAAGCTGCTATTGGAAGCCGCCAATCAAGTGCTGCCGGTGCTCGCGCAAGCGGAACAAACTCTCCAAGCTTACGGCGAAGGCCGCCAAGGCGTCTTGCGCATCGGCGTGGAGTGCTACCCCTGCTTCGAATGGCTCACCGGCATGATCGGCCAATACATGCGGCAAATGCCCGGCATCGACGTCGACATCGTGCAGAAATTTCAATTCTCGGGCTTGGAAGGCTTACTGAATCACCACATCGACATACTGATCACCCCCGATTTGGTGCGGAAAGAGGGCATCGAATACGAAATTCTCGCGGAATATCAGTTAGTCCTGCTGGCAGCACCCGATCATCCGCTGGCGAATTTACCGCAAATCACACCGGAGCTTTTGAGCAAGGAAACACTGCTGACTTTCCCGGTGCCGCTGGAACGGCTCGACATCCTCACGCACTTTCTCACCCCCGCGCACCTCGAACCGGAAAAACTGAAACAAATCGAATCGCTGGAAATCATGCTGCAAATGACCGCCCTCAACCGCGGCGTCTGTGTACTGCCGGAATGGCTCGCCGACATTAAGAACAAGGATTTGAACCTGAAAAAAATCCGGATCGGCGAGCAAGGTCTGTTTCAGAAATTGTATTTGGCGCTAAGGGAAGTGGATAAAGCGATACCGTATATCAAATTTTTCATTGCTGCGGGGCAGCAATGCACCGGAAAATCATCCGTTTGAATGTTATGTTTCCCGTTGTATCACGAGAATCTCATCAAGTTTACAAGTAACTCCCTTCCATTCTTACTGTTTATAGTTACAATACCAGTGTCAGAAAAAACTGACAGATATTCAATACAATAAGCATCATTTATTCTTAATCGCAAAGGAACAATAACAATGAAGAAAATGCTTCTGGCAGTTGCACTGTTGGTAGTGCCCCCCCCTCTTAGCCACCGCTAATTTCACCAGTAGCAACGGTATTCTGGTCATACCGGATGTTTCGGTCGATGGCACAACGAATTATGAGAGTGTTACCTTGCAACTCAATCTCGCAACCGGCGCTTT
>JAFEEV010000141.1 GCA_018240935.1 Pseudomonadota bacterium | reverse complement strand
TCTAAGATAACCAATCGATTGCGGTTCTTTTACCGGCTCAATCTCTTGAGTTTGAAATATCCATTAAAGGAGAACGATCAAATGACAAGCAAAGTCAGCGAAACTGCACCCAAGAAATCGCGTACGAAGTTATCCAAAAGTGAAGAGAACATACTCGCGCATCGCGTCATCACCGCAGCCAAACAGCGTTCTGACCGCCAGGAAATGATCGCCACCGCGGCATACTACCGCGCCGAGAAACGCGGCTTTAACGGTAATGAAGCGGATGCAATCCAGGATTGGCTGGAAGCGGAAATGGAAGTCGATAACGAGCTGGGTATGTTTGATAGCCACGGCATCGATTTTCAATTTCTTACCCATAAAACGGAATAATTGCGTTTTAGCGTCATCCAATAACAACTATCCAGGGAGTTGATATCATGTCAAAAATTGTCCGGCATTCTCCATCATTCGGCGATTTGGCGCGCTTTGATCCTTTCATCAACATGGAAGACTGGTTCAAAGCATTTGGACTGCGCCCGTACTTCAATGAACCGGAAATTGCGCCTTTGATCAAAATCGATCTGAAGGAAAACGATAAAACCTATACCGTCCGTGCAGAAATCCCCGGTGTCAATAAAGAGGATATTAAAGTCGAAGTTGACGGCAACCGGGTTTCCATCAGCGCCGAAGCAAAAAAAGAGAAGGAAGAAAAGGAAGGAGATCGCGTGATTTGCCGCGAATGTTATCAAGGATCCAGTTATCGCAGCTTCACGTTGAACAGTGCAGTTGATGAAGCGAAAACGGAAGCGAAATATAAAGACGGCATACTCGAACTGACACTTCCGAAAGTTAACGGCTCGGCCGCCAAGAAAATAACCGTCAAGTAACCGCCGGCACGATCCGTGCCGATTGCAGGATCGACACCCCCAGTTTGGAGAAAATTATTCAACCGGGGGGAAAACGAAAACAGCAAGGCAATCCACTGAAGATGCAATGGGATGCAATCAAGAAAGGGATTGCATCGTGCTAAGGAAACGCTGATTAATTGACTGCACGAGTGAATCGATTCGTTGCGCGCTACTCACTCCCTCGCCTATCTTGTTGATATGTCTCAGTCGCTGCGTTCCGTGCGCCTTGCGCTTCATCTCGTTCGCCGAATTAATCAGCGTTTCCCTAATCCTTTTTTACCGGACGCGGCGGTTTACAGTAAAACCGGGCTGGATATTCGGCGCTACGCTGTTTATTCCGGATAACATCGCCTCCTTCATTGACGCATACCATCACTGACTTATCCAAGTTGGGAAAATATTCGTTGGAGCCGGGCTGAGCCGAAGTCGGCGGCACTTTTTGTCTAATCCTGGCGCACAAATCGGGTTCGTCCGGCTTGGGAGGGTCATTTTCCATAGCGGGTAACGGACAAAGCCTGCAAGGATCTCCCGGGCACAAGCAGCCTTCACAACCAGCCATAACCGGCAATGCAAAAGCGATCAATCCTACACTGAAAGCAAAGATAACACTCATTCTCAACAACGATAGCAGCGACATTGCAATTCCTTTCATCAAAACGATTAACTCAAAAATATTGTATTTCACGCTTGTCTTTTAGCATGACGGGAAATCCGGCAACCACGGGCGATCAGCATCGGCACCCGCTTTTTGCTATACTGATTTTACCTTAACCAAAATACCGTTAAGCAGATCGAAAAAAATTCTCAACACACAAAGACCATGATGATGACCCTCAAAACAACGCAATCAAATCTAAACTTTCTGTTCATTTTGTTCTTACTGATTGTTTTGAGTACGCCATCTGCGCGCGCCGATACTATTGAATTGCTGCAGAAGAATGCCAGCGTGGCTTACGAGAAAATGATGGATGCTAAACAAAGTGCCGATACCGCAGCAAAAGATGCAGCTTTCGCCGAGAAAAAGCTGGCTTCAGCCAAGCAAAAGATGGTTGAAGCCGAGCGTGCAGCCGAAGCGGCGCGAAAAAAATCGGAACAAGCTAAAATTGTAGCGGAGCAGGCAATCAACCGTTGGAAACAAGCATCGGATACCTTGGCCAATGAATGGGGAAAATCGGAAGTCAAGTAACCGGATTCGCTGTTACTTCAATGGCAAAGTCATTTTGACATGCGCAATTCCCGCTTCCATGAATTCCTCCCCCAATACCCGGAAACCGAATTTCTCGTAGAACGGCACCGCACTAATTTGTGCATTCAGCTGCGCTTTTTGCTGATGCTGCCGCGTCAGTTCTTGCAGTGATTTGCGCAGCAGTGCGCTGCCGAAGCCTTGGCCGCGCCATTCTTTCAGCACCGCCATACGTCCGATATGCCCGTCCGGCAGCAGCCGCGCAGTCCCTACCGGTTGTCCGGCGGAATTATGCGCCAGCAGATGCACACTGACTGCATCAAATTCGTCCCATTCCATCACCTCGGGTACACGCTGCTCATGAATAAATACTGCTGTCCGGATCGCCCGCAAAGCAGACTCGGCTTCTTCCCACTGAACAACTTGTATCAAATCGTCAAGGCGCATGATGGACTCAAGCCACTAATACCGCGGTTTGAGCTGGGCAGATCCGCCGCATTATTTAAACGGGTGACGCAACAGAATCGTCTCTTCTCTGTCCGGCCCGGTGGAGATCATGTCAATCGGTGTTGCACAAACCTCTTCAAGACGCTTCAGATAGTTTTGCGCCGCTTTGGGCAGTTGCGCGAATTCCTTGATTCCGGCGGTATTTTCCGACCATCCCGGCATCTCTTCATAGATCGGTTCACAATTACCCAGATCGTCGGCGCCGACCGGCAGAATATCGCTCTTGCTGCCATCGCTCAGTCTGTAGCCGACACTAAGATTAAGGCTTTCCACGCCATCCAATACATCCAGCTTGGTAATGCACAATCCGGTCACACCGTTTATTTGGATCGAGCGCTTCATGGCAACCGCGTCAAACCAGCCGCAGCGGCGCGGTCTGCCGGTTGTTGAGCCAAATTCATGGCCGCGTGTAGCCAAATGTTTGCCGACTTCGTCATCCAATTCGGTTGGGAACGGCCCCGATCCGACCCGGGTGGTATAAGCTTTGGTAATTCCTAAAACATAGTGCAGCATTTGCGGTCCGACTCCGCTGCCGGGACCTGCGGCGCCGGCTACGCAGTTACTGGAGGTTACGTAAGGATAGGTGCCATGATCGATATCGAGCAATGCACCCTGCGCACCTTCAAACAATAAGTTGCAGCCTTTTTTGTTTGCTTCGAACAACAATCGCGGAACATCGGCCACCATCGGTTTAATTCTTTCAGCTTGCGCCAATGCGTCATCGACGGTTTTCTGAAAATCGATGACCGGTGCATGAAAATAATTCTTCAGCACAAAATTGTGATAATCCAGCACTTCGCCCAATTTAGCCGCCAAGCGATCGCGATGAAACAGATCCTGCAATCGTATGGCGCGCCGCGCGACTTTGTCTTCGTAAGCCGGTCCGATGCCGCGTCCGGTAGTGCCAATCTTTCCGGCGCCTCTTGCAGCCTCGCGCGCATTATCCAACGCAGCGTGATAGGGCAGGATCAACGGACAGGCTTCGCTAATCCGTAACCGGCCGCTGACATCGATATCATTGCGCTCCAGCATGTCAATTTCACTGAGCAACGCTTCCGGTGCAATCACCACACCGTTACCGATATAACAAATCACCGTATCGCGCAAAATGCCGGAAGGAATCAGATGCAATACGGTTTTCTTATTGCCTATAACCAGCGTATGGCCTGCGTTATGTCCGCCTTGAAAGCGCACCACACCTTGCGCATGATCCGTCAGCCAATCGACGATCTTGCCTTTCCCTTCATCGCCCCATTGTGTGCCAATGACGACAACATTTTTAGTCATATCTTTAAGCTCTAAAAGATTTCGTTGCTGAAAAATCAGATTTCTTTAACAATCCACTGCCCGTCATGAAACACTAATTGCCGATCGCAATCCAGCGGCTTGCCCTTTTGTCCGGGAAACTCTATCACAACGATTTGCCCCGATTCGCGCAATTGCTCAATTTTACTTTCCAGTGCCTTATTTCTTTTTTCGTAAGGCGCGCTAATCGCTTTCGGATACGATGGGGGTTTTGCCATTCTGGATAATTCCCTGAGGTCCATGCTAAAACCGGTTGCCGGCCGCGCGCGGCCGAATGCTTTACCGATTTCATCATAGCGCCCGCCCAAGGCGATCGCATTGGAACAACCGTCCGCATATGCGGCAAAAACCATTCCGGTGTGATAATGATAGCCGCGCAAATCAGCCAAATCGAATGCAATTTTATCGATGACCGGTTTTAGTTCCTCTTCGGCCCTGCATAGCTCATTAAGCGCCGATTTAATCTCAGGATAATCAGGTAATCGGCTGGCGGCTTCTGCCAATATTTTTTTAGCACCATAAAGTTCGGGCAAAAGCAGCAATGCTTCGCGCGTTTGTTGCTGTAATTTGGCGCATAGCTCTTTCAGAGTGGAGATATCTTTTGCCTGCAAAACTGCATAAAGCTCGGTTTCAAGTTCGTGCGAAATGCCCGCGCCTTTGATCAATCCGCGGAAAACCGCGACATGGCCAAGATCCAGATGCACTTCACTCACCCCGGAGACCGACAGGCACAGCAGCATAAGCCGCTGAATTTCCAGATCACTTTCCAGGCCGGAATGGCCGTAAAGTTCCGCGCCCACTTGCAAGGGTTCTCTTGTTTTAGTGATTCCCGATGGTACCGTGTGCAGTACGCTATTGGCGTAACACAAGCGCGTGATGCCGTCAAAATTCAGCAGATGCGCATCAATTCTTGCCACCTGTGGCGTCATATCGGCACGCAATCCCATCATGCGGCCACTCAATTGATCAATGACCTTGAACATATGCAGATCCATATCACTGCCGCTGCCGGTCAGCAACGATTCCACATACTCCAATAGGGGCGGCATTACTTGCTGATAGCCGTGTAACCGCAACAAATCCATCGTTTTGCGGCGCATGCCTTCGATATGAATTGCTTCTGCAGGCAAGACATCTTCAACAAACTCGGGAAGTAACCAATTATGCATAGTCATGATTGACAAGCCGTCAACGAAAAAATAAGAAGCGTCAGCTAACGATGAAAAGCACCAGCAATCCGGCCAACATCGAAGTCAGGCCGATAAAGCGTATCTGACTATCGTTAATCTCAGTTAATCTTCTAAATGCCTCCCGCCATGTTTGCGGAGATAAAAAAGGTAACATTCCCTCTAAAATTAACATCAATGCAATGGCACTAAGAAAATTTTCCCACATATATAAACAACTCCGGTTAAATCAGACAAGCATTATATTTTCTACAGATAGCAGAAAAATTAAGAGGTTCTGATGTAATCGCATATTAAAAATAAACGATCCCCAGAACCTCTTCTTATATTCACAATAATTTGCAGATCACATAAGCTTATTTACATCATGCAATACTGAGATCGCATATACACCTACATTAATTCGTTGCAATTATTTACTGACTGCAGGATTCTTCAAGTACTTGAAGAATTCGGAGGTAGGCTCCAGCACCATCATGTCTCCCTTATTCTTGAACGACTGCTTATAGGCATCGACACTACGCCAGAAAGCATAGAATTCCGAATCTTTTTGAAAGGCAGCCGAATAAATCGCAGCAGCTTGACTATCGCCGTCACCCATTACCTTTTGCGCTTCCCGGTAAGCTTCCGCCAGTATAACTTCACGTTGTCTATCCGCATCAGCGCGAATTTTTTCCGACTCAGCAGCACCGGTTGAACGCAATTCATTGGCAACCCGCTTACGTTCAGCCTCCATCCGTCTGTAAACCGATTCACTCACTTCCTGCGGCAGGTCTACACGCTTCAAACGCACATCAACGACTTCCACACCGATCGCGCGAGCGTCATTATCTGCTTTCTGGCGCATGATTTCCATAATGACATCACGCTCGCCCGAAACGACATCATGTACAGTGCGATTACCGAATTCATCGCGCAAACTGGCATTAATCGTTTGCGCCAAACGTGTCTGCGCCAGAGATTCATCGCCACGCACACTGATGTAATACTGTTTTACGTCCACGATGCGCCATTTCACAAACAAATCCACCAAAACGTTCTTTTTCTCTGAAGTAATGAATCGTTCAGGCTCTTCGGTATTCATTGTCAAAATGCGTTTTTCAAAATAGCGCACATTCTGAGCAATTGGAATCTTGAAATACAAACCAGGTTCAGTTTTAACATCAATGACTTCACCCAATTGAAACAGAATAGCTTGCTGCCGCTCATCAACAATATAAATTGCTGAACTTCCCAGGAAAAAAATTGCAATAGCAATACCTGAAAATATCGATGTAAAACTTTTCATTTATCTTGCCTCCCGATCGCGACTGCGAAATGATTCCCGTGCCCGTACACTGCTTTCAGGCGCTGTTTCCTGCATCATGGGCTGCACCGTCACTGGTGAAGCCGCTGGCGATCCGCTCATGTTAATCAGCTTATCCAGTGGTAAATACAGCAAATTATTGCCATTCTTTTGATCGACAACAATCTTACTGGTATTGGAAAGCACTTGCTGCATCATATCCAGATACAAGCGTTCCCGTGTAACTTTGGGCGCCTTGCTATATTCAGCAAAAATTTTCTCGAAACGGTTGGCATCACCTTCTGCACTGGCGATCACGCGTTGTTTATAACCCTCAGCTTCTTGAGATAAGCGTGCCGCATTACCAACAGCCCTCGGGATCACATCATTCGCATACGCCTGGCCTTCATTCTTTTGCCGTTCTCTATCTTGCCCGGCCTTAACCGCGTCATCAAACGCCGCCTGAACTTGCTCGGGCGGTTGCGCATTCTGCATCGTCACCCTGCTGATCAAAATACCAATCTGATAGCGATCCAAAATCTTTTGCATCAACTGCGTTGCATTGGCTGCAACTTGCTCGCGGCCTTCGTACAGCACATAGTCCATTTTACTTTTACCGATCACCTGCCGGATGGCCGTTTCCGCCGCTTGCAAAACAGCTTCGTCAGGATTTCTGTTTTTAAACAGGAAATTTTCCGGATTATTCAATATGTATTGCACGGCAAACTGAATATCAATGATATTTTCATCATCAGTCAACATTAGTGATTCCCGCAAAACTTTGCTTCGTACATTGTTGCGGTAGCCAATTTCAACCGTGCGCACTTGACTGACATTCACCAACTCTACTTTCTCGATTGGATAAGGCATATGCCAGCGCAAGCCCGCCGGCGCCGTATCGACATATTGACCGAACCGCAACACTACGCCTCTATGGCCTTCATCCACAATATAAAATCCGCTTGCCAGCCATACCACCGCAAGCACGCCAAGAATCATTACAATGCTACCGCCACTTTTGGGCTTTGGGCCTTGGCTCTGAGATCCGTCATCCCCTCCGCCGCCTTTTTTCTGTCCGAAAATATTGTTGATTTTCTTATTGACATTACGCAATACATCATCCAGATCTGGTGGACCCGATTCGCCTTTATTTTTTCCCCACTGTGGATCATTTAATCCCATAATAATTCCTGTCTTGTTCGTTCAAAAAAATTCCTATACCGGAGCACAATCACCAATTATTTTCGGAATATCTGTAGATTCTTCATTCAGTTTCTTCGATTTCTCTACCATTGCTTCTGTCAATGCCTGCCTTACAAACTCTATCCCTTCCCCTGTTTTAGCACTTAAACGAATGAGCGATATTCTATCATATTCATCACGCACGCAACCTTTACTGCCTGCCGCTAAGTCGGTCAGGTCAATCTTATTCAAAATTAAAATCTGCGGGATATCGTCGGCACCAATCTCTTTTAGAATTTTATTCACTTCTTCAATTTGTTCGTCACGATTAGGATTACTGGCGTCAACGACATGAAGCAACACATCGGCTTGCACAGTTTCTTCCAGTGTCGCGCGAAATGCTGCAACCAGCGTATGGGGCAATTCGCGAATGAATCCCACGGTATCCGAAATGACGACCGACACGCCTTCGGCAAGAAATAATTTACGCGTCGTAGTATCCAATGTGGCAAACAGCTGATCGGCAGCGTATGTTTGCGCACGTGTCAATTTATTAAACAAAGTTGATTTCCCGGCATTGGTATAACCAACAATCGATACCGACAACACATTGGTGCGTTGCCTTGAACGCCTTTGGATAGTACGCTGACGCTGAAGCGTTGCAAGTCTCTCTTTGAGTAACTTAACTCGTTTCCTGATCAAGCGGCGATCTGTTTCCAATTGGGTTTCACCCGGACCGCGCAAACCAATACCGCCCTTTTGCCTCTCAAGATGAGTCCAGCCGCGCACCAGGCGAGTAGCCAAGTGCTCAAGCTGAGCAAGCTCAACCTGTAATTTTCCTTCGTGACTCTTCGCACGCTGCGCAAAAATATCCAGAATCAAGCTGGTGCGATCTATGACATTACAATTTAACCGCAACGATAAATTACGCTGTTGCGCCGGGGATAAATCATGATTGAAGATGATGATAGAAGCTTTATGCTGTGAAATCAGTTGCGAAATCTCATCAACCTTACCACTACCGATGAAAGTGGTTGGATCCGGACGCGAACGTTTTCCTTCTATAATTGCTGCAACTTGAAGTTTTGCGCTGATAGCGAGTTGTTGCAATTCATACAGGCTTTCTGCATAGGTACTGCTGCCAAAATCAACGCTAACGAGTATGGCTGCATCAGCGGCACTTGATTTATCCATACCCGATTGAAACATCAGGTATCACGTGTATCCGTCGTTTCGATAGGAATAGTAACGGCCCTCGCTGGTACTACAGTGGAAATTGCATGTTTGTAAACCATTTGTGTAACCGAGTTTTTTAGCAGCACCACATACTGATCAAATGAATCAATTTGTCCTTGCAATTTAATACCATTCACCAAATAGATCGATACCGGAATATGTTCTTTCCGCAATATATTTAAAAATGGATCCTGTAATAACTGGCCCTTGTTACCCATAGGTAACTCCCTATTCTAATTATTAGTTCTTGGATTAGTGACTCTACTTCATTTTTAAATGCAAATCCATACTTGATTGCACTTATGCAGCAGAACCGTCATATTAAATTAACCCGCAGCCTCAATCTCTCACGCCATCAAAACTAGCATACACCAGAATTATAAGCTTTACAGGCATCCGGTTTATTGTTGCAATATCCGAATGCCTGCATTTCTATTCCTCGCTTTGTCTCAATAGCAAGATCGCTGATTTCCATTATAGCGATCAAAAATATTAGAACGGCGCTGGCTTTGGCGTATTATTGTTGGAAGGCGGTAGAATTGGCAACTTAAAGTCCGGTTGTTCACCTGTTAATGATTTTAAGAAAGCAACGATGCTGTCGATTTCCTTCTTATTAAAATCACGATCTAACTGAAGCTTACCCATCGTTTTAACAGCATCTTCCAATGTTGTGACTGCACCGTCATGAAAATACGGATAAGTCAATTCAATATTGCGCAAGGTTGGTACTTTAAAAACGTTTAAATCGGTATCTTTGCCGGTTACAGCTTTTCTACCTTCTATCTTACTATTTGTTTTGTAGGGGTGATATACGCCGAATTTTTGATAAAGTGCACCTCCGACAGCAGGACCGTTATGGCATCCCGAGCAACCGCTGCTCTTGAATAATTCGTAACCTTCGACTTCCTGGGGAGTAAGTGCTTTTTTGTCGCCTTCCAGCCATTTATCGAAGCGTGAACCTGGGGTTACCAAGGTTTCTTCAAACGCAGCGATTGCCGTGGTCACCCGGTCAATATCAACTTGATCCGTGCCAAATGCTTTTTGGAAATGGGCGCGATACTGCGGGATTGATTGTAATACTTCAACGGCAGCTTTATGCGTTGAAGCCATCTCGCCCGGATTTGCAATTGGTCCGCCGGCTTGCTCTTTTAAATCCTTAGCACGGCCATCCCAGAATTGCGCCAAATTCATGCTGGCATTCAATACAGTCGGCGCATTGATTGGTCCTTGCTGCCACGCATGACCTATCGAAGTTGGAATATTATCCGTTCCACCCATGCTTAAGTTATGGCAAGAATTACAAGAAATGAATCCTGACTTTGACAGGCGGGGATCAAAAAATAACATCTTACCCAGTTCAACCATATCAGCATTTGCTACTTTAGCGGCTTTAATGGGCTGGATAGGTTCATTGGCCGAAACAGCCATCGAAGTGACAAGAGTGCCAATCGATAACAGTGACGCAACCAGTGTACGCATCTTCATCGGTATTCTCCCTAAGTAAATTAAAAACGGCTGTTATGGCGCAGCCGATTACGCCTGATGAAACACCCACAAACGGGAATTTGTAAAAACGCAGCAGAGTGATTCAACCCCGCATTGTCGATTTGCAGAGCAGCTTAAAACTTTTCAAACTTTTGAGTTACTCATTACTTCCAGTTGATCAACCAGAATAATATCCTTGGTCTCATTGATCAGATTCTTTTGGTCGTAACCTACCCCGATATTCTGACAAGGATCAGTTTTTAACAAGCGTGACAACTCGGTCAGAGCTTGCTTATATACTTTACGCTTGAATTCGACAACCGAATCCAATTCAACCCAGTATTGATTCCAGCGCCAAGCATCAAATTCAGGATGCGTACTCCGGCGTAATGAAACATCACTATCGCGCCCGATCAAGCGCAACAAATACCAAATTTGTTTTTGCCCCTTGTAATTTCCGCGCCATTCCCGCCGGATCCAGCGATCCGGAACTTCATAACGCAACCAATCACGTGTGCGCCCAACAATCTCCACATGATTTGGACGCAATCCGATCTCTTCGCTTAATTCCCGATACATAGCTTGCTCGGGACTCTCTCCCGACTTAATGCCACCCTGCGGAAATTGCCAAGAATTCTGCTTAATACGCTTGCCCCAGAAGACCTCATTTTTTGAATTCAAGAGGATAATTCCAACATTGGGGCGATATCCATTTCGGTCAATCATACGGAATACTCATTTGACCCATCAAATGGGTGGATTTTTTCACACTTTTCTGTAGATTGAAAGTATCCATAGAATAAAAATCCACCTCTTATAAAATTTCCACCTGTCTGAATAAATCAAATTCTGTTTGCTTTATATAGGGACTTATCCCCACTTAACCAAGTATTTCAAGGTAAAATTGCCATTATTTTTATTATTAATGGAATTACTTCATGCGCGTCTCGCAATTCTTTATTTCGACCCTCAAGGAAGCCCCCGCCGAAGCGGAGCTTGTCAGCCACAAGCTCATGCTGCGCGCCGGGCTCATCAAGCGTTTAGGCAGCGGATTATATACCTGGATGCCGTTAGGTCTGCGGGTATTACGGAAAATTGAGAGCATCGTGCGTGAAGAAATGAATAAAAGCGGCGCCATCGAAGTCCTTATGCCTGCTATTCATCCTGCCGAATTATGGCAAGAAACTGGGCGCTGGGAAGTTTTCGGGCCGCAAATGTTAAAAATCAAGGATCGTCATGAGCACGATTTCTGTTTCGGCCCCACGCACGAAGAAATCATCACCGATATTGCACGCAAGGAAATCAAAAGTTACCGTCAGTTACCGCTGAACTTCTATCAGATTCAAACAAAATTCCGCGACGAAATCCGGCCGCGTTTCGGTGTCATGCGCGCGCGCGAATTCGTCATGAAGGATGCTTATTCTTTCCATACCGATGAAAACAGTTTGATGCAAACCTACCAGCGCATGTATGAAACCTACAGCCGCATTTTCACCCGGCTTGGGCTGAAATTCCGTGCCGTCGCCGCCGATACCGGCGCCATCGGCGGCAGCGGTTCGCATGAATTTCATGTACTGGCGGACTCGGGCGAAGACGCTATCGCGTTTTGCCCTGATTCGGATTACGCCGCCAATATCGAATTGGCGCAATCTCTGTTCACGCCTCAGGAGCGGAGCGCACCGGATGGTGATATGCAAAAAATCGCTACTCCCGGTAAAAAAACCTGCGCCGAGGTTGCCGGTTTTTTGCAAGTCCCCGTGCAACAAACTGTCAAAACCTTAGCAGTCAAAGCCAATAACCAATTATTCTTATTGCTGCTGCGCGGTGATCACCAGCTCAACGAGCTAAAAGTGAGAAAAATACCCTTTTTATCGGCCTTTCAGATGGCCAGCGAAGAGGATATTCTACGCGAAACGGGTACAGTCCCCGGGTACATCGGCCCCGTCGGTTTGCCAACTTGCGTGATTGCCGATCAAGCCGTCATGAACATGAGTAATTTCGTATGCGGCGCAAATGAAGAAGGTTTTCACTTGACCCAGGTGAATTTTGCCCGCGATCTCAAGCTGCCGGATCATGTTTTTGATATCCGTAACGTTGTCTCAGGAGATGACTCGCCGGACGGCAAAGGTAAACTGGAAATTTGCCGTGGAATCGAGGTCGGTCATATTTTCCAGTTACGCACCAAATATTCGGAAATGATGAAAGCCAGCTATCTCGACGAAACAGGTCAAACTAGAAATATGGAAATGGGTTGCTATGGCATCGGCATTTCGCGCATTGTTGCGGCCGCCATCGAGCAAAATCACGATGAGCACGGCATCATTTTCCCGGATGCCATCGCGCCTTTTCAGTTAGCGATCGTGCCGATCGGATTGCAAAAAAGCACGCTCGTCAGAGAGGCGGTGGAGAAACTTTACCGGCAACTCACCGAAGCCCGCATCGAGGTGCTTTTGGACGATCGCGACGAGCGCCCCGGCGTCATGTTCGCCGACATGGAATTAATCGGTATTCCACATCGGATTGTTATCGGAGAACGAGGACTGAAGCAATCGATTGTTGAATATCAGGGACGGAACGATCAAGCGGCACAAACGGTTCCCATGGATGAAATTTTCTCAGTGATCACAGCCAAGTTATGCATAAACTAATCTATCTCTCAGTCTTAGGGCTCTTGTCCGGCTTCAGCCACGCCAATAATAGCCAGTATGAACAGTTGACGGCCAGCACACAGACCGTCATCTTTCATGGCATCAGCGATCAGGCTGTGTCGTACACCGAATATGCCGCCGTTGCCGATAACATCGCTTGGCTCGTCAGTATGAGCCGGCGCCTGGAAAAATACATACCCGACTCATTAGAACGGGAAGAATTTCTGCGAACCGTTTTTTATGAAGCAACACGCGCCGGATTGGATCCGCAAATCGTGCTGAGCATTATTCAAGTTGAGAGCGGCTTTAAGAAATATGCCGTATCCCACGCAGGCGCCCGCGGCTATATGCAAGTTATGCCTTTCTGGGTCGGCGTCATCGGTCATCAGGATCACAATCTGTTTCACTTACGCGTTAACCTGCGCTACGGCTGCACCATTTTGCGTCATTACTTGGATCAAGAGAAAGGCGATTATTTTCGTGCTTTGGGACGCTATAACGGCAGTCTGGGCGAAGCCGCTTATCCGCAACTGATATTCAATAAATGGCAAACGACATGGCGCTACACGGCTTCATGGCCGGATTTTTCCAGCTGAAGCCTATTCCGTCTGGAAAATCGGCGTAATCGATCAGGGCTTCCGGCCGACATCTTTGTTGTCAGTCGATTTTGTTTCAAGAAACCGTTCAATACTCTCGCGCGAAATAAGACCCTGCTGACGAGCCGCCGGATTTCCTTCCGGATCAAAGAAATACGTACTGGGCAGAAGCGAAACCTCGTCCAACTGGGAAGCAATCTTGCGGTTACCTAACACGATCGGGTACGGTATGGACATTGACTGTACGAAATCCGTCACCACTTTGGGATCGTCGATATCCATCGCTACGCCGATCACCACCAGATCCTGGCGTTGCTCATAAAGCGCAATCAAATCGGGAATTTCTTTCAGACAAGGCGGACACCAGGTAGCCCAGAAATTGACGAGCACCCAGCGTCCCTTGTAATCCGAAAGTTTGTGAATTTTCCCGGTCACATCCCGAAACTGGAATGCGTGCGCCTGGAAACTCAGCAACACGGCAGTGACACAAAATAGCGCGATCAATTTATATTTCATCTTCATGTCACCTGCATTTCCATTCAACGATTGTCTTTCAAGTTCCCGCTTAAACCTGCGGGTGCGCCCGCTCGAGTTTGCT
>JAFEEV010000140.1 GCA_018240935.1 Pseudomonadota bacterium | reverse complement strand
GGACGACCCGCTGCGCCTGCATATCGTCATCTCGGACGGCGCGCACTATGTTGCTGAACGGAACAAGACCTACGACTTGATTCTGGTGGATGGTTACGACGCCAATGCGCATCCCGGTGAACTGAACATGCTGCCGTTCTACCAGACGTGCCGCGCGCGCTTGAACGACGACGGCGTTCTTGCAGTGAATCTGCTGGGACGCAGCCACGGCTACCAAGCCAGCCTGGAGCGCATCAAAACGGCATTCGACGGACGCGTACTGGCTTTCCCCTCCTGCGACAGCGGCAACGTCATCGCACTGGCCGCAACCGGAGACAAAATCGAGATTCCGTTAGCTGAGCTCAAGGAGCAAGTGCTCGCAATGAAAGAGAGCACCGGACTCAACCTGCAGCCGACGCTGGCACGGCTGGAACAGGCAAAATCCTGCCCGGGCGGAATCCTGATGATTTAGGAAAAATGCCGGGGGTTACATTCTCGCTTACTGCTGGGCTTTCTTCGGCAGCCCATCCTGCCGTGCTGCGAAAAGATTGCCGGATCAATCCGTCGTAACTGAAGTTTAAAATTGACTTGAAAATTCAAGCCAACTAAACTTAGTCAAGTTAGTCCACACCATACGGAATATCAATATGCTGACCATCAACATCCATGAAGCAAAAACCCACCTATCCCGGTTTATCGAAAAAGCTGCGGCCGGTGAGGAAATCATCATCGCGAAAGCCGGGAAACCGGTTGCTAAATTAGTGCCGCTGCACAGCTTGCCTGCCGCTCGAAGCCTGGGCATTTTCAAAGGAAAACTGAATGTACCGGAAGATTTTGATGCAGCATTGCCCGAAGACGTAATAATGCAATTTCAAAATGCGGCCATCGAACCACCCTCTGAAAATCGCTAGCAATGCGATTGTTGCTCGATACGCATATCTTGTTGTGGGCGTTGGATACACCCGGGCGATTGCCGCAATCGCTGCGAGCACAGCTGGAATCCCCGGCGGTTGAGGTGTTTTTCAGCGCCGCCAGTATTTGGGAAATCGCAATTAAATCGGCATTGGGAAAAATCAAATTTCACTACTCGGCAAAAGAAATCGCCGATGGCGCTGAAATGACCGGTTTCATTGCACTGCCCATCTCCTCCGAACACGCTGCGGGTGTTGCGCATTTACCGATGATTCACTCCGATCCGTTTGACCGTTTGCTGATCGCCCAAGCGCTCGCAATGCCAGCCCGTTTTGTGACCGCCGATGCCACATTGGCGGGTTATTCTGAGTTAGTGGATTGGATAGGAAAATCATAATGGCCGCGCGGTGAAAGTTTTGCGGCGGTGCCAGAATGGAGTGATCAGGCTGCGGATTTAGTGACTCTTGGTTCGCGATCTCATGTTAAGAAAGTTGCGAGATTCATTCTTCCTTTATGCTGGGCTTTCTTCGGCAGCCCAGCCTACCGTGCTACCGTCTTCCGACAGGAATTGTACAAGCTTGCCCGGATTACATCAGCCTGTTTGGCTAGTTTGGCTATTTCGGTAATACCCTTGGCGCGCGCACCGCGTTTTCCGCGATCTTTATTATTCGATAGCGCGTAAAATGAAACGCCACTCATCTTTTTGGATGAGCGATGTCGAGATTTACCTTCCTCCTTCTCTTGTACTCATACAATTCACCAAATGCAACGCAAACCAGGAACGGCATGCAGTTTTTCATCGGCGGTAATGAGCGGCGCTTGGTGGGTAATGGCGGTTGCGGCGATTAGCCGATCACCCGGGTCTCCGTGAGTGACGATGCCACTTTCGGCTAGTCCTGCAATCGCAGGTGTCAGCGGAAGGATGTAAAGCCCCAGCGACATGATGATGTCTTCCATATAAGAAACGGGGGTGTGCTGTGGCGGCAATATCAGTCTGTTTTTCCGGAACAGCACAGCTATTTCCCACAGGCTGATCGCGGCGCAAGCCAATTGACCGGCGTTTCTGCCGGTAGTTAAGGATTCTTGGGCGGGTAACGTTAAGCGATCCGGGCGGTCCGCCCAGAATAACAGGACATGTGTGTCACAGATTGTCAGCATCGCTTGCCCATTCTTCATTCAAGGGCGCAAGAATATCGCCAGCAATCACCGTGCCGCGCAACGCATCCAAGCGCTTAAGTGCTGCATTACTTTCACTTTCCTGACGATCGGGCACAATCCGGGCGATGGCTTTTCCGTGCACGGTAATGACGACTTCCTCGCCTGCCTGCACCTGTTTGAGGTATTCCGGCAAGTGTTGGCGCAATTCCGTGATGTTGATTGATGTCATTATGAACCTCATTAATGTACATTATTTCTGTACAGTATAAGGTTTTACTCCGAACTTGCAAGACACATTTTTTATACATGAAACGGGACAAAATCCGAAATCAAAAATCCTTGCTCTTCCAGACTATAACTTAGAAGGCATTGAGCCCGGCAGCCCGGTAGGATGTGCCGACTGCAAGGAGGCGCATCAATCGTATCTTAAGACACTCGAGTTTGCACCTCGATGCCTCAACAATCCTGCCCGGGTGGGATTCTGAAGATTTGAATTTTGGTTTGTATGTCTCAGGGCCCCGTCAGAACTGATTTTATTACAGTTAACCTATTAAGATTCTTACGATTGCGTTTTATCAAGCAAATACCTGCACTTGATACACATCAAACAAGCATTGGTTAATTTTATTTAGCATTGAACATAGTTTTCAATTCCTAATTTGATTGAGGGGGATTCCAGTGGTCAGTTTAAATTCTCTATTGAGATTGGGCCGATTTGTTCATGCTCATACATTTCTCCCCTACAAACTTCTGTGTTTTATCCTGTTAAGTTCAATTGCAATGCATGTGCAGTCCGGATGTCTGCCGGTCAGCAATTGGTCTAACACCGATGCTACTGCGCTGGGAGGCGATCCGCTCGGATTTATGACGGTCGATAACACGCCGCGTTTGCAACTGCTGAACGGAACAAATACCAGCATTCCGGTTACTTGGTTCGGCTCACCGGCGATTCATCCCGATGGTCATTGGTCTGTGCGGGTGAATATCGCGTCTTATCCGAACAATGCCGGTGGCGTTAGCGATTTTAATGATCCGGTTCGATTGAATTCTTTTTCTGAAACTCCGGTAGCGCGTTTTCTATTAAAAGAAACCGATCGTTGGTTGTTCGGCACGTTCAGGAGCAGCGCACAAACAGCACTCTTCAATTTTAAAGGCTATGCGCTGTACGAAGGAAATATCATTGAAATTACGGGAGGAACCGCACCCGGCGATGAAACCGGAAGAGATACCGCAATCGAAATTTTTCTGGAACTGATCGCAAAAGCGAAAACCTTGATTAACAGTAAGTGCGGCATTACAGGCGATAATAAATCGCCAACCATCCAATTGTTCACTGAAAAAAACCCGCCCTTTGTCAGCGGCGCGGTCAACAATCCCGTTGCCGCCTGGAGTATCGTGTTTGAAGACTTGGACGGCATTACAGATATCGATTTTGCAACGCTAAAAATCGAAAAAAAATTAATCGAGCAAGACTATGAAGACATATCCGGGGTGTTCATGGCCAAATTTCTGGAATTGCTCAACAACGGCAACGTCACTATGGAAAGGACGGATACCCGTTTAACCGCCACTTTTAACACCAGCTATCAGCAACTGCGCGAGCTGATTTTTGAAGCCGATGGACCGCCTTATCCTTATGCATATGCCTACGATATGCGGTTTACGGTCAGTGACACAAAGGGAAATTCAGGTGTGGCCATGGCGCCGTTCTGGCTTGGCCGGTCTCCCAATATTTGGTTTTCCCTAAAGAGCGATTCCCCGTTGAGTACGGAAGATAAGTACATTCTAGAAATTTATGACTGGGACAAAAAGGCCGATCTGCGCTGGGACACGTTCATGATGACATTGGACGGAATCGACTTTACCGGCCTGTTTTTAGACCGGGTAACGAAGTACATGACGCTTTCCATCATTAAGCTGGAACCCACGGACCTTGGCCTTAACGTTATTTTTGATTTTGATTCTAAGGAGTTACTCTGCGAATTCTTTTTCGGCGCGTCCGGCAAAGTGGGCTTTCATATCACCGATTACCACGGCTATACCGATAGTTTCGAGTACCCGCTGAATTGTAAGTAAGAAATGTTGAGCGCACAGATTTTTACGGAACTAACAGCATACTTAATAGATTACGATGTTCATTGATCTGGCTCCTTCTTTTTTATTCGTTAGCGCGTGAAATGAAACGCCGGTCATCTGGATCTCCGTGCTGCGCAACGCATCCAACCGCTTAAGCGCTGCATCGCGTTCACTTTCCTGACGATCGGGCACAATCCGGAATCAAAAATTCTTGCTCTTCCGGGCAATAATTTATAGAAGGCATTGAGAAAGCCGAGGAAAACAAGTCTATCGGGCTTGCGAAAAAAGCGGCATAATCCGCGAGTGAGTTAATCATGCACACCAGCATCACCCCCAAAATCTGTACAAAAATACTAAAAAAACAGTATGGATTTCCATTACAACCATCTACGCTTCAGCATATATTTCTGTAATGCAATAGTATTTTCTAGTTTGTGATGTGCTATTGAAGCGTATGATCTTAGTAGCCAGATTTTGATTGAAAGAATATTTTTTATTACCTACAAGGAAAAATAATGATGAATCCTAAAAAGATAGGGAATTCCTCGCCGTTGAGATTGTTTTCATCGATAGGTGTTCTTATTCGCCGCAGCGTCATTGGCGCTGCCGCGATGCTGACTGTTGGCAGCGCCCAGGCACTGGATTTCCAGCTTGTTTCGCATATTGGCGACAACTACAGCTATACGCTCACCTATGGGCCAAATGACAACATGTGGTACGTCGAAAATGGAAACGTGCACGCAACTATCCAACTCTCCGGTTTGTTTGGTGTCACCAGCGTTTTCGGACCGCTCGATAATGACTTTCCATCCGGTTCTATTCACGATGGACAGTTAAAATGGACAGGTAGTGTATTGTTTGGCGGTTCAGTTGTACGCTTTACGATGCTCGAAGAAGATGTGGGTACCGGCAACTTCCCGACAGACAAACACGTCATAGGCTTTACACTCGTTGCACCCCATACATCCGAAATCGATAAGATCATTCTGGATACCAACGGCTTCTATAGCGGCCACACGTTGGCTGATCGTGACGTGCATATGCTCATTTCCGGTCCTGGTGTACCGGCGGTGCCTGAGCCTTCTGGCTATGCAATGATGATCGCTGGAATATTGGGTATTGGCATAATGCTCCGGCGGCGGAATTTGTGTTAATCGCGTCGCCGCCTCATCTCTTTCAAACTGTTAGGGAAGCTCTGATTAATTGACTAGACGAGCGAATCACTTCGTTGCGCGGTACTCGCTCACCCGCTTATCTTATTGATATGTCTCGATTGCTGTGTTCCGTGCGCCTCGTGCTTCATCTCGTTCGCCTAATTTAATCAGCGTTTCCTTAGGCAACCTTCGGCATGATCTCTGAGCGCGATTTCCGTTCTCAAAGTTGCGACTTTACGGATCAAACACTAAGTTGCCACGCGGAATGCCTGAAGATCGACTACCACCGGTTTCCCCGATGGTAGTCGATGACTAACTCCGGCTCGGAAAAATACCCTGCACAGCGATGCAATAATTCACCACGAGGTAGGGTTGCATATTGGAATGCGGCTGTCCGCCTGTATTGCCAATCGCTGCGGCAGCCATG
>JAFEEV010000013.1 GCA_018240935.1 Pseudomonadota bacterium | reverse complement strand
TCATCGAATTTGCTCTTGAGAATGGCAAAACCTGCGGGATTCGGCGCATTGGCAATGACCGTCAGTCCGCCGCCGGTTACCGCACCGGCGACCAGCGCGATTTTAAATTCCTCGCTCAATCCTTCCACCAATGACCCCAAGTAAGTAAGCGCTGCATTGTCGGTAATGGCCGTCAATGCAGTTGCGCCGAAGTACACGGCGGTGTCATCCATGTCCATCAGCAGCGGTTGCAGCCACCATTGTTGTTGTCCACCCAGTACCACCAATCCCGCCAGGAAGAATGCGACCAGTAATGCTTCGCGTAGAATCAGCGGGTTTTGGTATTGCTGATAAGCCGTGGCGAACCCGAGGAAGAAGAGAAATATTCCCATGAACGCCACCGGATGGTGCGCGAATAATACAACCAGCGTTAGAAATACCATATGAATCAGAACGACCGGCAGTGGTGTTTTTGCTGCGGCAGCGCTTCCTTTTTGACCGGTATGCTTCAATTCATGGCGGAATATCCAAGTCACCGCCAGCGCGTTGACAGTTACCGCCAGTGCGGCTTTCCAACCGAAAGTGGCCATCATGAAGCCGATATCCCAGTGCCATTTTGCGGCTACCATCAACACCGGCGGTGCGGCAAAAGGTGTCAGTGTGCCGCCGATCGAAACATTGACGAACAAAACGCCGATCGTTGCGTATTTCAGACGGGTGGATATTTCCTTGCTGAACAGGGTATCGCGCAGCATCAAGGCGGCGAGCGTCATGGCGGCAGGTTCGGTGATGAAGGAACCGAGCAAGGGGATGAAGGCCAGCAATAAGAAGTACATCGCCATCCCTGTGTGAACGGGTAAAACGGCCGCTGCGCGCTGCACGGTTGCGGCGGCAAAATCCAGAATCGGGCGTGTGCCGGCAATCACCATGATGACAAACACAAACATCGGTTCGGTGAAATTGCGCGACTCGAGGTACGTGATCGCTTCCTGTTTACCGCTTGCAGCAAAAATGAACAGAATCAGAACCATCGCCCAGAAGCCGAACACCACTTCCACTTCGCCCAATAAATGCCAGATACCGGCGTGGCGCGGCTGGCTGTGCGCCAGATGTTCAAAGAATTTGGTCGAGAAGGTGTGAATCACTGCCAGTGCGAATAACACAGCGGCGATCAGTTCAATGGATGTTGGATTAATCATGATGAATTATCGATAGTCGGGCAAAATGCGAAGATAGCATTTTTTTATGACAGCAAAGATAAATACCCATGCTTTACTGAAAATTTCCGCTGGCTTGCATGATTTGCAGGAAAAAATGGGTGGCTGCGGCAATTTTTTTCGTGTGGCGGAGAAACAGTATAATCCGCGATTATAATTTGTCCGGCTTGATTAAATTTTTTCGTGTTTGATCCGCTTGTTACCTCTTTTTCTATCCCTGGTATCCATAACGGGCGTGTATGAAGAACATAGTCACATTTCTGATCGTCGTGCTTCTGTCAACTTTCTGGAGCTGGGGGGCGCATGCGGATATCGATGCCGCGGCGCAATACACTGAACCGGTTGGCCGCTATATCCAAGTTTATCAGCCTGACGATGCCGGTTTGCCCATGCAGGATGCTTTGCTCGCGTATCGAAACGGACAATTCACACCCTCCGGCAATTCCGTTCTTAACTTCGGCATCGGCGCAAAACCGGTATGGCTGGCATTTAAAGTCAGGAATGCTGGACATAAAGCGGTGCGCCGGAATCTTTTGCTGGAAACTGCCTGGCTGGACAAAATCGATATTTATTTTCTGCGGCAAAGCGAGCTGATCGACAGCTATCATACCGGGGATGGTTTGATATTTTCTCAACGCCCGCTTGATCACCGGTTTTTTACCGCCCCTTATGATTTTAGCGTCGGTGAGATTACGGTGCTAATCCGGGTGGAATCCGACGATGACATGGTTTTACCGGTTTATTTCATCAGCGATGAGAAGCTGGCGGAAAGAAATCAATTGCAAGCATATAGCTACGGCTTCATGTACGGCGTCATCCTGGCTTTGGTCGCTTACAATGTGATGCTGTATATCGGATTGCATACCACGCCTTATCTGTTTTATTCGATTTACCTGTTGTTGTTCTTGCTGCTCAATACCGCTTACACTGGTCATGGTTATCAATGGTTGTGGCCTGAATCGCCGCATTGGCAAAAATGGGCCAATCCGGTATTGATCATGGCCTGCACAGTGAGCGGCTTTGCCTTTGCATTGCAATTCCTGAATATCAAAACTGCGTGGCCCCGCGTTTACCGCTTTATCATGGTGAGTTCGGCTATTTTTTGCGCGTTGATGCTGCTGGCGATGTTGAGCGGCGAATTTGTCGTATCGCTGCTGATTTCTTTGGTTTTTATTTTTTTCTTTTATATTTCTTCAATCGGATTGGGCGTCATTTCCCTGAAATCCGGTGACCAGTTCGCCAAGTATTTCTTGCTGGCATCGATTTTTACCATATGCGGCGGCATTATTACCGCCAGTGCCGTCTGGGGATTGATCCCATTTAATGAAATGACGTACCGGGCAACCGATATCGGCATGATGATGGATGCCATTTTGCTGGCATTGGCGCTGGCGGAACGTTTTAACATCAACCAAAGCGAAAAATTACTGGCGGAAAAAATGGCCGGCATTGATTCTCTGACCAATCTGAACAACCGGCGGTCTTTTTATAAATTTGTTCAACCGATCTGGGCCATGGGGTTGCGTAACAAGAGCAGCACCTCGGTCATTATGCTGGACATCGATAATTTCAAGATGCTCAATGACACTTACGGTCATGCGCTGGGGGATCGTGTTCTGGTGCAACTCGCGGAAACTTTGCAGAAAGAGGCGCGCAGCGGGGATATCCTGGCACGCTGGGGTGGTGAGGAATTTCTGATTTTTCTGCCGGAAACCCGGCTAACCGATGCCGTGGCCATTGCCGAACGGATGCGGAACAAAATTAGCGCTATCCAGCTGACGAGCGAGAAAAATAAAAAGCTCTCCTTTACCGCCAGCTTCGGTGTGGCGCATACCTATGTGGTGAATGTGCCGCTGGATGAATTGATTTCCCAGGCTGATCAACAACTTTACCGCGCCAAGCGGCAAGGCCGTAATTGCGTATGCTCCGAACTGGCTGATTAACGGCAATCAAATGATCATGTGCAAAGCGCTATTGCAGGTATCCGCCAACAGGCTGTTTATTTTATGACGTGACGCTTTCCTTAGTGCAGTTTCCGGAAGCTCGCAATGATTTCATCTTCATCTTCGTCGTCATCTTCATTCTCGTCAAGTTCGTCACAGCTCTCTTCCAATTCATCAATCAGCTCCACGATGCGGCTATCCGGCGTCATGCCGTCGGCTAACGCGCAATCATCATCCTTATCCAAGGGATCGGCATCATCCTTATCATCCAACGAGAAACTTTTCAGCGCCATGACAACCTCCTTGCAAAATGAGCTAATACGCTATCAGTAGAACACAATGCCGGGAAGTGTAAAGCGAGGATTAGAAAGAGGTTTCTGTGATAATTCCGGTGTTTGGGCGCGCCGCCGCGAGCGTGATTATTGCTTTCAGCGATGCCGGAAAGCCGGTGCGCGGCGGTAATCCGGCGCATGTGATGTGACTAAAAAGCCGCACGGGAAGGAAGGGCGGATCTATATCCAGCGGGTGCGTACAGCCGCCCGGTTCAATGCCAGCCATTGCAAAGCGATGATGGCGCTGGCTGATGTGATTTTGCCCGCATGCAGCAAGGTAAGAGCTGTATCCAGCGGCACCACATGCACTTTGATGTCTTCGCCTTCTTCGGCTGCGCCGTGCACACCGCCGGCGTGAGCCGAATCAACCCGGCCGCAGAATAATGCCACGCGTTCCGTGGCGCCACCCGGACTGACGAAAAAGTCGTAAAGGGGAATCAGATCGCTAATGATGCAATCGGCTTCTTCGATGCTTTCGCGTTTTGCCACGTCTTGCGCTGTTTCACCGGCTTCAATTACACCGGCGACGATTTCAAGCAACCATGATCCATCCGGTGCGGCCAATGCGCCGACGCGGAACTGTTCGATCAGGATAACTTCATCGCGTACGGGATCATACGGCAAAACGGCGGCAGCATGACCGCGCTCGAAAACTTCGCGCACCAGCGGGTGGCTCCAGCCGCCGCTGAATAACCGATGGCGTAAACGGTATTTCTCAATGCGAAAAAAACCTTCAAAACAAATGGTTTTCTCTAAAACTTCAACGTTAGGTTCACTGCTGTTTATTTCGTGCATAAAAATGGCTGTTTTGTGTTCGCGTGATGAGACGAACATGTCATTGTATTTGCGGCAGTTCAACGCACCGGGCATGCTTTGGAAAACGGCATGCTGCGTTGAAATCAGGTTCAAAGCACTCTTACTCTATGTGAGTTGCGTTTTTTCGCCTGATTTCGCCTTGCTTAATCATCGCTCGCTGCCTTTTTCGAAATTTTTCTAGCGCAGCCCTAACGTATCGAGTGTCACATCGTCATCATCGTCCAAGTCATTCTTGACGGTCTCGAATTCGTCATCGTCAAAATCTTCTTTCGCCGTTTCAAATTCGTCAATTATTTTTGCAAATTTGCCGGCGGGGATTTTGCTGTCCGCCAGCACATCATCCTCATCGTCCAAGCCGTCAATCGGGTAGAAATCATCCTCGTCATCAAAAGAAAGCTCTTTAATCATCGTCATTACCTCCATCGAAATATGTTTGAAGATAAGCTATAGATAACAGATCATGCAGTTGAAACAATTAAAGATCACGCCGGATTTTTCCCGGTAATTCTGAAATTTGAATAAAATTTACCCAATAATCATTCACTACACGGTATTTGATTTTTCCTGGCAGAAAAAGTTTGGCGGTAAAATTGCCACGGCGGTATTGGGTGATTTTTGCGTATGCACTGGCAAACCGTGTAATTTGGTAAAATCGGCTGTTATTTTGTTTTGAATAGGCAAACGACTATGGACGAAGAAACGAAAATATTACTCCGCAACATTGCGCATCATCTCAAATGGGTCATCGTTTTATTGTTTGGCATACTGGCTTTGCTGATCGCTGAAATAGCGGGCGGCGTGTGAACGGATAACGTTGTCCGGCTATTGCCAGCCGGTAACCTCATAGCCTTTTTCTTGTAAGCAGCGCGATACAAAGTTGACGTAAGCTTGATTTGGCCGTGAGGATCTTGATGAATACAGTATGCCTCTGAGCAGTCCCGCCACAGCGCCACTGGCTGCTCCCACTACGGAGC
>JAFEEV010000139.1 GCA_018240935.1 Pseudomonadota bacterium | reverse complement strand
CTTATGAAATACTTTGCGGTTTTTTACAAAACCCCGCAACATTCCAAGGAAAACCGGTCATGATCAGTCCGTATCGCCAGCATCGCCGCATACTTGCCGCCAGTTTGGCCGGTACCGCTGTTGAGTTTTATGATTTTTACATTTATGCCACGGCGGCGGCGTTGGTGTTTGGGCCGCTGTTCTTCCCGGCCAGCTCCGAGGCCGCGCAATTGATGTTGTCGTTCTTGAGTTTTGGCCTCGCATTCATCGCACGCCCGTTTGGCGCAGTATTGTTCGGTCATTACGGCGACCGGATCGGCAGAAAATCGACTTTGGTGGTATCGCTGCTGCTGATGGGCGTATCGACGCTGCTGATCGCGTTTCTGCCGACGTATGCCATGGCCGGCTGGATCGCGCCATTGTTGCTGTGCCTTCTGCGGTTTGGCCAGGGACTTGGTCTCGGCGGAGAATGGGGCGGCGCGGCGCTATTGGCGGTTGAAAATGCGCCCCCGGGCTGGCGGGCGCGATTCGGTATGGTTCCACAACTGGGCGCGCCGGTCGGCTTCCTCGCCGCCAACGGAATGTTCTTATTACTAGGCATGGGATTGAGCGAAGCGGACTTTGCCGCGTGGGGCTGGCGCATTCCGTTTCTGGCGAGCGCCATCCTGGTCGGGCTCGGTCTATGGGTGCGCCTGAAAATCAATGAAACGCCCGAGTTTGCGCAAGCGCTGGCAAAAGATCCGCCGATTCCGGTTCCGATCGGGGAATTGATCCGCAATCACGCGTTGGCGGCCTTTGCCGGAACTTTTGCGGTAGTCGCCTGTTTTGCAATTTTTTATCTTTCCACCGCATTTGCACTCGCGCATGGCACAACCGCGCTGGGATACGAGCGCGAAACTTTCCTGGCTGTTCAACTTGCCGCCACGCTATTCCTTGTGCTCGGTATCATCGCCGCGGGCGTGCAAGCCGACGCGAGCAGCTCGGCGCGGGTGCTGACATGGGGATGCGTCGCGACCATCGGCATGGGAATGATGTTCGGGCCACTGTTGGGTTCCGGGTCGTTGTGGCTGGTATGGATAGCGTTGTCGCTGGCCCTGTTCGTGATGGGTTTTGTTTACGGTCCGCTCGGCGCTTGGCTGCCGTCGCTGTTTCCACCCCGGGTGCGCTATACCGGCGCATCCGTGGCTTTCAACGCCGGCGGCATTCTGGGCGGAGCAGTCGCCCCGGTTGCCGCGCAGGCGCTGAGCGAATTTGGCGGCACGGCCATCGTCGGCCTCTATCTGACGATGGCGGGAATGTTCAGTCTGGCAGGGTTGCTGCTGGCGCGGCGGTATGAGGCGCGATAAAGCAAGTCGCCCCGGGCATGCGGCGGTGTTCGCACGATAAATCTGAACCAGTGCAAACTTCCGGTCTCAAACTCAGCGTTATCATCGCAAACAGGAATCCCAGACCATGACCGCCCGTATAACCAGCAAGATTTTATTCAGTAGCGAAGCGGTAACGCCGGTTGAACGCGGCTCCGGAGTCTCCGGCATCCTTCCGCATACCAACTAAAATGCCGGAATCGGTATTTGCACCATTCAAGCATCGTGTTTTCAGCGTTTTGTGGCTAGCCACGCTGATCTCGAATATCGGTACGTGGATGTTCAATGTTACTTCCGGCTGGATGATGACGGCGCTGTCGCCCTCACCCCTGATGGTTGCCCTGGTGCAAGCGGCGACGGCGTTGCCGATTTTCCTGTTCGCCCTGCCGGCGGGTGTGCTCGGCGATCTTTTCAACCGCCGCAAATTGTTATTCTGGACGCAGATTTTTCTGGCGGCCGTGCTGTTTATTTTTGCCGCACTGCTTGGGATGGGTATCACCAGCCCCTGGCTGCTGCTGGCATTCACCTTCTCGATCGGAGTTGGAACCGCTTTTGCGTCACCGGCCTGGCAAGCCATCGTGCCGCGCCTGGTGCCGCGTGACGAACTGGCGTCCGCCATCGTCTGGAACGGTGTGAGCATGAATATCGCCCGCGCCATCGGCCCGGCGCTGGGCGGTTTTGTGCTGGCGGCAGCCGGCGCCATGGCGACAGTATTGATCGATGCCCTTTCCTACCTCGCAGTCGCAGCGGCACTGCTGTGGTGGCGCACGGCCACAGTGCAGGCGGATAACTTGCCGCGCGAGCATCTGAGCGGCGCGCTGCGGGCCGGTATCCGTTTCGCACTGCACAGTAAACCGTTGCGCTACACCTTGATCCGCGCGCTGGCTTTTTTCACCTGCGCATCCGCTTACTGGGCATTGCTCCCGATCGTGGCAAGAGAAACGCTGCATGGCGGTCCCGATCTCTACGGTATTTTGTTAACCGCACTGGGACTCGGCGCGGTAGCCGGCGCATTCTTGCTGCCGCAACTGCGGAAACGCTACAGCGCAAACACCAACTTGATACTGGCGATACTCGGCACCGCGGTTTGCTTGATCACGTTCGCGCTTGGCCGCCACATGGTATTCGGCATTTTGGCGGGATTTATCGGCGGCGTATCCTGGATCGTTGCGGTTTCGACACTGAACTATTCGGCACAAGTCGCGTTGCCGGATTGGGTTCGCGCACGCGGTCTGGCCATTTTTCAGATGGCGGTTTTCGGCGCCATGGCCGGCGGATCATTGGGCTGGGGGCAAGTAGCGATCGTCACTGATATATCGACGTCGTTGATCGCCTCGGGATTACTGGCGCTTGCCCTGATTCCGGTCACGCACCGCTTCACGCTTAATCTGGGCGAGCATCATGACCATACGCCTTCGGGACACTGGGCGGAACCGGTTGCGGTGACTTCGGCTGTGCACGATAGCGGCCCGGTGCTGGTGACGCTGGAATACCGCATCGCGGATAAGGATCGCGACGAATTTATCGCACTGATCCGGGAATTGGGCACCATCCGCCGCCGCGACGGCGCGATTCAATGGGGATACTTCGAGGATATCGAACAGCGCGGGCGCTTCATCGAAATGTTCATGGCGGAATCCTGGGTCGATCATCTGCGCCAGCATGCCCGCGTGTCCGCAGCCGACAAAATGTTGCAGGATAAAATTTTCGCTTTGCACCAGGGAACAACGCATCCTCCTGTCACGCATGCCGTGACACCGCAGCCCGGAAGACCCCCGGAAGCGGCTCCCAAATCACATCACGAACTTTGACCGGCATTGTTTCATGCGTTGCACTCCTTGAACCGAAGCCGCTGCGGAATGTCGAAAAATCACTCAAATTTGCACCCGGGATACAGAATGAAAGCTATGATTGCAGCCACATTAAGTTTGATATTTGCCCTGACGGCATTTGCAATGGAGAAAACCGTGACATCCAACTCTATAACATCGAATCCAAACAATACTGCGAAAACCGATTACATCGTCCTCGGCATGGGGTGTTTCTGGGGTGCGGAGAAACGCATGAGCGAAATTCCCGGCGTGCTCGATGTGGAAAGCGGTTACGCCGGCGGCGATCTGCCCGGTGCCGGCTATCAGCAGATATTGAATCATGAGCGGATGTTAAGCGCGGGCCGGACAACGGCGCGCAATCATGCCGAGGTGATCAAGGTCACTTTCGATCCGGAAAAAGTAACGCTCGAAACCGTGCTGGCGAAATTCTGGGAAAATCACAACCCGACGCAAGGCGACCGTCAAGGCAACGACATCGGCAGCAATTACCGTAGCGCTATTTATTTTCACGACGAATCGCAGCAGAACCTTGCGCTAAGCACACAAAAAGTTTATCAACAGGCGTTGGATACCGCCGGGTACGGAAAAATCACCACGGAAATCCTGCCGCTGAAAAATTACATCACCGCCGAGGAATATCATCAGGATTACTTACGAAAAAATCCCAACGGCTACTGCGGCCTGGGCGGCACGGGGATAAAATACCCGGCGTCCAGACAACCGGCAAAGCAAACCGCCGCTGCCGGCAACAATCTGACCAAACCGCTGGATGGCAAGGATCTGAGCTTTGCGCAGCAATTGGTGATTTTTGAGGCCGAGCATTGCGAGTACTGTAAGCTGTTCGACAAAGAAGTACTTAATCAGTGGCAAGCAGCCGTGCCAGTAGCGACAACGATGAACCCCAACCCGCCGGCTGGCTGGACTTTGGAAAAACCGCTATTTGCGACACCGACCATCGTACTGTTCCGCAACGGCCAGGAAGCCGCCCGTTACACCGGATACAACGGGGAAAAAGCCAATTTCTGGAAATGGCTGGGATTCCAGTTATTGTCGCCGGAACAGCAAAGAACCGCCTTTGCGCAAGGCACCGAGCCGCCGTTCACCGCATCCAACTTGGACGAGAAACGCCCCGGACGGTTTGTCGACCCGATCACCGGCGCCACGCTTTTCCTCAGTCAAACAAAGTTCAACAGCGGCACCGGCTGGCCCAGCTTTTTCGATCCCGTCGAAGGATCGGTAACGCTGCACGACGATTTCTCTCACGGCATGCAGCGCATCGAAGTCCGCAGCGCCAGCTCCGGCATCCACCTCGGCCACGTCTTCGACGACGGCCCGCCGCCGAGCTATAAACGCTATTGTATCAACGGCAATGTGCTGAAGTTCATTCCGGATTGATTCGATAATTCCGCTGAGTCAACAATTCCGTGGCCTCCGGAGGTGGAAGGAAAAACTCAATATGCGGCGGTTCATGTGTGATCAAATGGCGTTACTGCCGCCAATTTCTATTTGATTTTCCGGTCTCTTGCTTCAGCTTGATAATCGGTGAGTATGCCGGCAACGATGATGATGATACCCATCGCAATATAAAAATTCCTTGCCGCTTCTTCATCCGAAAAATTAAGAATAAAGGGTATGGCGATTAACAAAGGGCCAACCATGCGCTCAATCCAGCCATGAACGGTAAATGGAATTAACTTTATTATCCCGAAAGGAAAATCGGAAGCCAGGGTAACAATCAAATGTACTACGGCAAGACCATAGGCGAGCATTGCTGATAGCTGGCCTAATCCTAAAAGTGTGGGGGCCAGTAGAAAAATAAAGATAGTCAAAAAATCAAAATAACCGTGTATGCGCGGCGAGATTACTTTCATGTGAACGCTCCTCTATTAATTTTTGGTCACTCCGATAGTCACCATGAGCAATAAATTAATACAGCGCGGTCATTGATGTCTGTTATCTGCACAACAAATCTACACATTCCTCACAAAATTCCAAGTCATCAGGGTTGCTGAAATCCGCAAGAATCGGCAAGAGCCGCATCATTAATGCAAATCTGATCGCGCGTGTAATCAAGCATTCCGCGATTCCTGAAATCATTCAAAACCGTGCTCACAACCGAGCGGCTTGCCCCCACCAAATCCGCCACTTCCTGCTGAGTCAAGTGGATTTCCAAGGTATATCCATGCGTGCATCGTATTCCAAACATTCCGGCCAATTCTAACAATGTCGTAATAACGCGCATTTCAACGGGTTGAGTCAGAATAGTTCTTAGTTTGCGTTCCACCCTCTGCTTGCGGGCATACATATCTTCAATGACATACCAAGCCAACTCCGCTTGATGAGACATCATCGCTTTAAAATCGCTATAGGCTATTCGATAGTAATTCACTTCACCCAATGCTTGCGCAGTCTCCTCCATTTCCTGGCTAAGGGAATTATTCTGAAAACAACCAATGACATCCCCTCTCTTAAGCAGATCAATAGTAATTTCACTCCCCTGCTCGGTTAAATGAGAGAATTTAACAATTCCGCTTTTTATCCAGAATAAATCGGAACAACGATCACCCTGGCGGTAAAGAAAAGTTTTCTTCGGCACATTCATTTCCAGAATGGAGCGGTAATCCTTCTGTAATTGATTCACATCGCATTCAAAAAAATCATTAATCAACTTAGACTTAGCATCGTATGTTATAGGTTGCATTTTCAATTCCATTGACATTCAACTGTATTGAATTATGCAATAATTTAGCTGCTTAACGAGCTTAGAAATCCGCGCAAAATAGGATGCAGCAAATCTGACGAAATTGGCACACGGAACACAGCGACCGGGACATAGCGACAAGATAAGCGAGTAAGCGAGTACCGCGCAACGAAGTGATTCGCTCATATAGCCAATTAATCAGCGTTTCCTTAGAATAATCCGTTCAAGCAATCAGTCGTGTATCCAATAGGGAGACAAAACATTATGGCTGCTTTAATGATGACCATTCTGACGCTCACTGCAACGTCCTTTACCCACAACGGTATGATTCCCGTCCGTTTTACGTGCGACGGACAAAACATCTCACCCGCGCTGAACTGGACCGGCCTGCCGGAAGGTACACAAAGTCTGGTGCTGATCGTCGATGATCCGGATGCGCCCG
>JAFEEV010000138.1 GCA_018240935.1 Pseudomonadota bacterium | reverse complement strand
GCACGTAAATTTCAAACCATCCGACGGGATTGTGATTCATGCGTGGCTCCTATGTAAAAAATCCGTTTGTACTTGGGGTCGATCGGCATGTTACAACCACACCATCAATCCCATTTCCAGCGGATGGGTCAGCAGCGGATGGTATGGGTAGATGCGGATGAAATATTCCTGCTTGCCGCATAATTCCGGGGTCAGTTTGAGTTCGAACAAGTGCTCGCCCGCGTCTTGTATGCCGGTGAATTCAAACTTGAACCGGTCGAAATTGCTTAACCGGGTGGTTTTGAACTGGCGGCAAATCAGCAACTCGATGACGATATCGCCCGGCGCCAGATTGTTGAGTTTGGCGGCGACCTTGAAATCCAGTGTTTCGTCGTAATAAATGCGCTCGCACGGCGTATCCAAGCGGCGCAGCGAAACGCCCGGCCAGGCGCGGCGGATTTTGGTTTTCCACGCGGCGATATCTTTTGCACCGGTGAAATCATTGGCCGCGTACAGCGCGCCCTTATCGCTGGCCGGGCAGTAGAATTTCTTGACGTATTCGTCGACCATGCGCGTTGCGTTATAGCTGGGCAGCAGCGATATCATCGAATGCTTGGCCATTTTCACCCATTCCGGCGAGTAGCCGAGCTTGCCGTAGCTGTAATACAACGGAATCACCTGATCCTGCAGGATTTCGTACAGGGCGCGGCTTTCTTCCTGGTCGCGCACGACGCCTTCCATATCTTCCGGGCCGGGTTTGACCGCCCAGCCGTTCTTGCCGTCGTAGCCTTCACCCCACCAGCCATCGAGCACGCTCAGATTGATTGCGCCGTTGATCCCCGCTTTCATGCCGGAGGTGCCGCTGGCTTCCAGCGGATAGATCGGATTGTTCAACCACACGTCGACACCGGCGACCAGCCGCCGGGCGAGGCGCAGGTCGTAACCCTCGATCAACAGCAACCGTCCTTCAAATTCGGGAAAGTTGGCAACTTGGCTGATGCGGCGGATCAGATCCTGGCCCGGCACATCGGCCGGATGCGCTTTGCCGGCGAAAAGCAGCAGCACGGGGCGCTCCTGATCGAGAATGATTTTGCGCAGCCAGTCGAGGTTCTCAAACAGCAGGGTGGCGCGTTTGTAGGTGGCGAAACGGCGCGCGAAGCCCAAGGTCAGGATATTGGGATTGATCGGGTCGACGAATTTCAGCAGCCGGTCAAGATGCGCCTCGGAACCGCGATTGCGCGCGTTTTGCTCGGTGATGCGCGAACGGATGCCGTGAAACATCTGCGATTTCAGCGATTGCCGCACGCTCCAGAACAAATGATCCGGGATGGTATCGATGCGCGACCAGTAGGCGTTGTCGCACATTTTGTTGCGCCATTCATGGCCGAGGTAACGATCGAACAGATCGGACCATTCCTGCGCCAGGAACGTCGGCACATGAATGCCGTTGGTGATATACGCCATCGGATTTTCTTCCGGCTCGATCTGCGGCCACAGGTCGCGGCAGATATTCGCCGACACGCCGCCGTGTATTTTGCTCACGCCGTTATGCGTGCGCGAGCCGCGGATCGCCAGCGCGGTCATATTGAAATCCGGGCTTCCGGGTATGTGGCCGAGCGCCATGAATTCTTCGTGCGAGATATTCAGGCTGCGGCAGAAACCGTCAAAATAGGTTTGCATCATGTCCGGGCTGAAGTGATCGTGTCCGGCGGGCACCGCAGTGTGCGTGGTAAAAACCGTATTCACCGCCACGCTCTCGAGGGCGCTGGCAAAATCCAGCCCTTGCTGCACCAGATTGTGAATCCGCTCGAGAATCATGAACGCCGCATGACCTTCGTTGATGTGCCAGACGGTCGGTTTTATGCCGAGCGCTTGCAGCGCGCGCGCGCCGCCCATGCCGAGAATGATTTCCTGTTCGATGCGCATGGTTCTGTCGCCGCCGTACAGATTGTGCGTGATGTAGCGGTCCTGCGGAGAGTTTTCCGGCAGATCGGTATCGAGCAGATAAAGCGTGACGTGACCGATTCTTGCCTGCCATATTTTCGCCGTGACTTGCCGGTGCAGCAAGGGCACTTGAATGTGCATATCCGAACCGTCTGCGTGCGTCACCGGGGTTACCGGCAGATCTTCAAAGTCGGCGACGGTGTAGGTGACTTGCTGATTGCCGCGGATATCGATAGTTTGGGAAAAATAGCCCTGGCGGTACAGCAAGCCGACGGCGACGAACGGCAAGTGCAAGTCACTGGCGGCTTTGCAGTGATCGCCGGCCAGAATCCCCAAGCCGCCGGAATAAATCGGCAGACTTTCGTGAAAACCGAATTCAAAGCAGAAGTACGCCACCTGATCTTGCGGGCTCAATCCGCCGTTGCTGTTTTGCAGCGCGGACGCATCGTGGTACGAATCGTAGGTGGACAGGATGCTGTTGTAGGTGGCGAGAAAAACCCGGTCTTCGGTCGCTTTCAGTAAGACCGATTCGTCCACGCGCTTCAGAAACGCCTTGGGGTTATGTCCCACCGCTTCCCATAAATACGGATCAAGGCGCGAAAACAGCGCGCGCGTGGCGCGATCCCAGCTGTACCACAGATTGTTGGCCAGCTCTTCCAAACGCTTGAGGCGCGGCGGTATTTTCGGGTTGACGGTAATGGTGAAGGCAGTGCGTGAAAACATAATGGTTCTCCTCAATGCGAATTAGCGCGTATATGATACACCGTGAAGCGGCGGATGAATTGGACTCGGTGCCCGGAAGCCGGCCGGTGCATTGTCGCTAGGGTTTTTTACCGCCGTATTGCAGCAAATGCCAGGCTTCCTGCTGCGCCCCGAGCAATCCGGGCGCCGGGTTGGTGACGACGTGCACCGGGATTTCGTGCAGCAGTGCGGAAAATCTTCCCTTGGCGCGGAATGCGCGCATAAAGCCGCCGGCGCGCAACGTATCGATCATTTTCGGCGCGATGCCGCCCGCGACATAAACGCCGCCGCGGCATAATCCGGCGAGCGCCAGATTACCCGCATAAGCGCCGTAAATCTCGGCGAATAATTCGAGCGCTTGCGACGCGGCCGGATGCTTTGCGGTTTGCGCCAGCGCCGTGACCGTTGCGCCGCTGTCTTCCGCGAGTTCGACGGGCGGTAAGTCCGGGGTTGCGGCCTGCGTTTGCAGAAATTTAAAAATATTCGTCAGTCCGGAACCGGATAATATGCGCTCCACCGAGACATGCCCGAAGCGTTGTTGCAGCCATACGAGCAAGCCGGTTTGTAATGGTGTGAGCGGCGCAAAATCGATATGGCCCGCTTCGGTCGGCAATGCGTGATAGCGGCCATCGATCCACGCCAGCCACGCCACGCCCATTCCAGTGCCCGCGCCGAGCGTCACGCGCATGGCGTGTGCATGCGGCTGTCCGGCTTGCAGCGTGATCAGGTCGCTGGGCGGCAGACTGTCAATGGCGAGCGCAATGGCTTCGAAATCGTTGATGAGCTTGACCGCTGCCATTGAAAATTCGTGTGCGATGTCCGCGCTGCTGATGCGCCAGGGCAGATTGGTCAAGGTTGCCTGTTGCGCGGCAATCGGTCCGGCTACGGCAAAACACGCCGCCACCGGGGGATGCGTTGTTGCCTGGCTGAGAAAATCGCGCAGAATGTCTGAAAAGGTGGCAAAAGCCGTGCTGTCGTAGCGTTTGGTGCAGCATTCCCGAATGCCGCCGTCCGCGATTTCAGCCAGTTGCAGAACGGTTTTGGTGCCGCCGATGTCGCCGTAGAGGAGCTGTGTATTCACGCGCCGGTCAATCCCTGGAATCTTTTTAAGATGAATGGCAAAAGTGACAAGCCAGGATGATAGTATACCGCGGCGCATGCGCTATGTTTCGATTGCCTTTGCCACCGTTTTGCTTACAATCGCTCATTCAGGGCATTTTTCTTGTACTTCACTAAAAAACGCTATGACCGATCCATTGATTATCGCTAAAAATTCCAAAACCGGCTTGGCGCTATTACCTGCGATGGCGACGCGCCACGGTTGCATCACCGGTGCGACCGGCACCGGCAAGACGGTGACGTTGCAAAAACTGGCGGAGAGTTTTTCCAATATTGGCGTGCCGGTGTTCATGGCCGACATCAAAGGTGACTTGACCGGGATTTGCAAGCCGGGAACGCTATCCGCAAAAATGCAAGCGCGCTTGGATGCGTTGCAACTGGATGCGCCGCAGTGGGAAGGCTTTCCGGTGACGCTGTGGGATGTATTGCAGGAGCACGGTCATCCGCTGCGCGCGACGATTTCCGATCTCGGGCCGCTGCTGCTGGCGCGTTTGCTGAATCTGAACGAAACGCAGGAAGGCGTGCTGACGTTGGTTTTTAAAGTTGCCGACGATCATGGGCTGCTGTTGCTCGATCTGAAGGATTTGCGCGCGCTGCTGCAATTTGTCGGCGACCATGCGGATGAATTCAAAACGCAATACGGCAACGTATCGCCGGCTTCGATCGGTGCGATTCAGCGCGGTTTGTTGCAGATCGAGAAGCAGGGCGGCGGCAAGTTTTTCGGCGAACCGATGCTGAATATCGAGGATTTGATGCAAACCATCGACGGCAAGGGCGTCGTCAATATTCTGGCTGCCGATAAACTGTTGAACTCGCCGCGGCTGTACAGCACTTTTTTGCTGTGGATGCTGTCCGAGCTGTACGAAAATCTGCCGGAAACCGGCGACCGCGAAAAACCCAAGCTGGTATTCTTTTTTGACGAAGCGCATTTGTTGTTCAGCATGGCATCGCCCGCGTTACTGGAGAAAATCGAGCAAGTCGTGCGGCTGATCCGCTCCAAAGGCGTCGGCGTTTATTTCGTCACGCAGAATCCTTTCGATATTCCCGAGAAAGTCCTGAGTCAACTGGGTAACCGCGTGCAGCATGCGTTGCGCGCGTTCACGCCGCGCGACCAGAAAGCGGTGAATGCGATCGCCGAAACCATGCGCCCCAATCCGAAATTGAACGTCAAACAAGCAATCCTCGAACTCTCCGTCGGCGAAGCACTGGTTTCTTTCCTCGATGCCAATGGTTCGCCCGGCGTGACCGAACGCGCGCTGATCGTGCCGCCGGTCAGTCAGATCGGTCCGATTACGGCGGATGAGCGTAAGGAGTTGATGCAATCTTCGATTGTGGCCGGTGTTTACGAGCAGGAAATCGACCGCGAAAGCGCTTTTGAACTGCTGCAAGCGCGCAGCGGCGCGGAAAAACCGCAAGGCGGTCCGGCGCAAACTACGGCCATGGGAAGTTTGCGCAAACCGGCGGGCGAGGGGATTTTGGCCGATCTGGGCGATTTGCTGTTGGGTTCGTCCAATAAACGCGGCGGAGGACGCCGCGAAAGCGTGCTCGACGCCTTTGCAAAAAGCGCCGCCCGTTCGGTCGGCTCGTCGATCGCGCGTGAAATTACCCGTGGCGTGCTGGGGTCGATCTTGGGGCAGAAGCGGCGCTAGGAAACTCTGAAAAACCACTGCGCTCGTTCAAGCTGCGTTGAAATCAGGCTCAAAATGCTCATTTACTAATGTAAATTGCGCTTTTTCACCTGATTTCGCCTTGCCTGATCATCGCTCGCTCCCTTTTTCAGAGCTCCCCTGGCCGGTGCGGCTTTGTTTTTAGTCCTAAAAAGATAACGAAAGCATCTCTTGAAGAGGAAAACGAAACATGAAGAAAATCATCAGCGCGTTACTTTTGTGTCTGCCTGCCGGATTCGTTCACGCTGCCGGTCCCTACGACGGCATTTGGACCGTAGACGGCTTGCCGGAAGCGGGTTATATCATGACATCGGAGAATAGCGGCCGATTGATCTTTGTCGGGCTCAATCCGCCGGATGTCGATGGCAGTAGACGCTGGGGCGCATCGTGGGGTGATATCAAGGAGGGAACGGTGCGGCTGACGCGTTTGATCAACGACAATATCGATGCCGTCACCGATGTCGTCTTTACTTCACCGACCACATTAACGTTGACACAGCGATCATGCCGCCCGATCAATCCCAACTATAACTGCTCGCTGCCGAACGGCGTGCCTTATACGGCCAGCAAGATTTGGTAAAGAATGGAACACTGCATTCATTAAAAACATACCATCATGAAATCACTGCTCATCGCATCAATCCTGTTGATTACCGGCTGCGCTCCGTACAGTATCTACGGCGACCCTGCGCAGCGGCAAATGCGCAACCAATGGTCGGCCAATTACGAGTTATGCGAACGGCTAACCGTTGCCACGCTGGCGCCCCAGGAAATCCGGGAGGAATGGACGAAAGAAGTTGAAAGCCGAAACGTGGATTGCAATCTGTACGCGGCGACCACGCACACGGCGGTGGACCGGGACCTGCCGTTCATCCGCTGGAGCACGCAATGGACCGCACCGAGAATGATCTCAACAATACCTGCTCCGAATCGATTGATTCATGCACGGTGAGTTTTCATTCCGATGAGGTCAATAATGCTGAATTCCGGTGAGACCGTTTTTTGCTGACCGTCACAACCTTCGGGTGACGCTGAGGAGCTGAGGTTTCTTCTC
>JAFEEV010000137.1 GCA_018240935.1 Pseudomonadota bacterium | reverse complement strand
CGGTCGTTTTTGGGCAAGATAATGCGATCACCGCATTGACGGCAGCAATCAAAATGGCAAGAAGCGGATTAGGTAATCCGCGAAAACCGGTGGGGTCTTTCCTTTTTTCCGGGCCGACCGGAGTCGGAAAAACCGAAGTGGCGCGGCAATTAGCCTATGCGCTAGGTATTCATTTGCATCGCTTCGATATGTCCGAATATATGGAGCGCCATGCGGTCTCTCGCTTGATTGGCGCGCCACCGGGATATGTCGGATACGATCAGGGCGGATTGTTGACAGAAGCCGTGATCAAGCATCCTTATTCGGTTTTATTGTTGGATGAAATCGAGAAAGCGCATACCGACATTTTCAACATTCTGTTGCAAGTCATGGATTATGGCACGTTGACGGATAATAATGGCCGGAAAGCGGATTTCCGCAATGTCATCATCATTATGACTACGAATGCGGGCGCCGAGTCGCTGGCGAAGACTTCAATTGGGTTTACCAAGGCGAAATCGTCAGGTGACGAACTGGCCGACATCAAGAAGCTTTTCACCCCCGAGTTTCGCAACCGGCTCGACGCCATTATTTCGTTCGCTCCACTCGATCAAGAGATTATTTTGCAGGTAACCGATAAATTCTTGATTCAACTGGAGACTCAGTTGCATGAGAAAAAAGTAGAGGCAAGCTTCACGGAAAAGCTGCGAAAATATCTTGCGAAACACGGTTTCGATCCTCTTATGGGCGCTCGTCCCATGGAAAGGCTTATCCAAGACACCATTCGTAGCGCGTTGGCGGACGAATTGTTGTTTGGGCAATTGGTCAACGGCGGTAAGGTAACCGTTGATATTGATGATAATGGTAAGGTGATCCTGACTTTTGAAGAAGAAGCTGCGATCATTTGACGAATTGGCTCACATTCTGCAATAGAGTGAGGAGCCGCCCAAAATATCCAGTGCGGATTACCTGCAAGTAAGCAAGTAAAATAAGGGGGGCTCATAAAAATGAGCTTCCCTTATTTTTTGTTCCATTAACTCGAGATCAACTATCAGCGTTTCTTCAGGTAATGGTAATATACAAATTTTCTCGGTTCTCAAAAAATTTCAAAGGATTGGTATCACCATGTTTTCGCAGAAACACACAATAGAAAATGTCGACCCAGATTTATGGCAGGCGATTAAAGGCGAGATGCAGCGCCAAGAGGAATATATCGAACTCATTGCATCGGAAAACTATGCAAGTCCCGCAGTCATGCAGGCTCAAGGCTCTGTTCTAACTAATAAATACGCAGAGGGGTATCCGTTCAAACGCTATTACGGCGGTTGTATGTTCGCGGATCAGGTAGAGCAGCTAGCGATTGACCGCTTAAAAGCGCTTTTCGGCGCCGAATATGTCAATGTGCAGCCTCATTCCGGTTCGCAAGCCAATGCAGCCGTCTATCTGTCGGTATTAAAGCCGGGTGATACTCTGCTTGGCATGTCGCTGGCGCATGGAGGTCATTTAACGCATGGTTCCAGCGTGAGCATGAGCGGAAAAATTTTCAATTCAATTTCGTATGGCTTGCATCCGGAAACTGAAATTCTGGATTATGACGAAGTGGAGCGATTGGCGCATGAACACAAACCGAAAATGATAGTTGCAGGCGCTTCGTCTTATGCGCGAATCATTGATTGGAAACGTTTCCGCAAAATTGCCGATGCGGTAGGCGCATATCTGTTCGTCGATATGGCGCACTATGCCGGATTGGTGGCTGCCGGTTTTTATCCCAACCCGGTAGGTATCGCGGATTTTGTCACGAGCACGACGCATAAAACCCTGCGCGGTCCGCGCGGCGGTATCATCATGGCTAAGCCGGAGCACGAGAAGACGCTGAATTCGGCGATTTTTCCGCAAACTCAGGGTGGCCCCTTGATGCATGTTATCGCCGCCAAAGCAGTTGCGTTTAAGGAAGCAGCCAGCAAAGAGTTCAAGGATTATCAGGAACAAGTCATCGAAAATGCGCGCGTCATGGCGAAAGTGTTGACCAATCGCGGTTTGCGCATTGTTTCCGGGCAGACGGACTGTCATATGTTTTTAGTTGACCTGCGGGCAATGAATCTGACCGGTAAACAGGCGGAAGCATCGCTGGAACATGCGCATATCACGGTTAACAAAAACGCTATTCCGAATGATCCGCAGAAACCGTTTGTCACCAGTGGTATCCGTGTCGGTTCTCCGGCCATAACGACGAGAGGTTTTAAAGAGCTGGAAGCGGAACATCTGGCCAATCTGATCGCCGATGTCTTGGCGGCGCCGGAAGACGCGGCGGTTTTGTCGCGCGTGGCTGACGAAGCGAAAAAACTGTGTGCAAAATTTCCGGTTTATGGATAAGCCGTTGCCGCCTGAGCAGATGTGAAAAATTGTCTGCCCAGGTTGTTAATGCCGGCTTAGCTGCGTATGAAATGTCCTTTTTGTAATGCCGATGACACCAACGTCATCGATTCACGCGTGAGCGAAGACGGTCACAAGATTCGCCGCCGCCGCCGCTGTCCCGCCTGCGATAAACGCTTTACGACATATGAAACAGTCGAGTTGCGTTTGCCGCAAGTCGTCAAACACGACGGCAGCCGGACGGAATTTGACCGGAATAAATTGCTGACAGGGTTTAAACGGGCGCTGCATAAGCGTCCCGTTCCCACCAGCTATGTCGATGCTGCGATCGATCGCATCGTGCAAAAATTTTTAGCGATGGGTGAGCGCGAGGTGACCTCGCGCAGCATTGGAGAAAGCGTGATGGAAGAGCTCTATAAACTCGATAAGGTCGCTTATATCCGCTTCGCATCGGTTTATAAAAGCTTCCAGGATGTGGATGATTTTCGCGATGCAATCAAGGAAGTGCAGAAACCGCATTCGTCGTTGCCATCCAAGAAAGTATCCTGAAGCGCTAAAATGATCATCAGTGCGCTTTCATTTGTCAGCGCTATCAATCCTCAAATCATTCCAAAGCAATGACGGCTTAGATGTTTTCCGCTGCAGATTACGCCTTCATGTCGCAAGCTCTGCGCTTGGCGGAACAAGGGCTATACAGCACAACACCCAATCCGCGCGTCGGCTGCGTTATTGTTCGCGATGAACAGATTGTGGGGAGCGGTTGGCACGAGAAAGCCGGGCAACCGCATGCGGAAATCAATGCCTTGGCTGATGCGGGAGCGGCGGCGCGCGGCGCGACGGCGTATGTCACATTGGAGCCTTGCAGTCATCATGGACGCACACCGCCTTGTGCAGATGCCTTGATTGCGGCAGGTATCGCACGGGTTGTGATAGCGATGGAAGATCCCAATCCGCTCGTGTCGGGGCGCGGTTGCGCCTTATTGCAACAGGCAGGTATCAGTATTCAAACCGGTTTGATGCAAGCCGAAGCATATGCGTTGAATGCCGGTTTTGTTTCTCGCATGACGCGCAAGAAGCCTTGGGTGCGGCTGAAAATAGCGGCAAGCCTGGACGGCAAGACTGCGTTGAATAATGGCACCAGTCAATGGATAACCGGTGAAGCCGCGCGGCAGGATGGGCACCGCTGGCGGGCGCGTTCATGCGCCGTCATGACAGGCATCGGCACAGTAGAATCCGATAATCCGCAGTTGACCGTTCGCCACGCCGAAACAAATCGCCAGCCAAAGAAAATCGTGGTGGATAGCCGTCTGGCAATTCCCTTGGCTGCCCGCGTGCTGCAAAATGGCGAAGAAACGTTCATTTTTACCGCTCAAACAGGAAATCGGGGAAAAAAAGCCGCGCTTAGTCAACTGAATGCCCAGGTCATGGTTTTACCCAATGCC
Source organism: Pseudomonadota bacterium (assembly GCA_018240935.1). Lineage (GTDB taxonomy): Bacteria > Pseudomonadota > Gammaproteobacteria > Burkholderiales > Nitrosomonadaceae > Nitrosomonas. Next base: position 4,782 of record JAFEEV010000137.1, on the reverse strand, counting down.
AGCGGTAGAGTTGATCTGCAAAGAATGATGGCGGCGCTGGCTGATTTGGGGATCAATGAGGTGCTGGTGGAAGCCGGGGGCAGGCTCAATGGCGCTTTGGTTGATGCGGGGTTAGTCGATGAGCTAATTATTTATCTGGCGCCGCACCTGATCGGTGATAATGCGCGCGGTATGATTGCATTGCCTGAACTAACCGGTCTTGAAGACAAGAAGCCGCTTAAAATTCAGGATATACGCATGATCGGTCAAGATATCCGGCTGATTGCGAGTTTTTTATAGTGCTCTTTTATTCGCGCAGCGGCCGCTTGGCGAGCTTGCGTTGCAATGTGCGGCGGTGCATATTCAATATTCGGGCGGTAACCGAGATATTATTGTCGTTTTCGGTCAGGATGCGCTGAATGTACTCCCATTCCAAACGCCCTACCGATAACGGATGCGCGCTGATCGGGATGTTCGCCTCACCGACTGTGCGTTCAAAAGCCGCCATGATTTCGTCGGCGTCGACAGGTTTGGCGAGATAATGCGTGGCGCCGAGTTTGATCGCTTCTACTGCGGTGGCGATGCTGGCATAGCCGGTCAGCATGACAATCCGGGTTCCCGGATCCAGATTTCTCAATTTTTCAACCAGAACCAAACCGGATTCACTGGATAACTTCAGATCGACAATGGCATACTCGGGTGTCGATGTTTCAGCCAGGCTCATCGCATCTTCGATGGTATGCGCGCAGGTGATGCTAAAGCCGCGCTTGGTGAGCGCTTTTGACAATACCTCGCAAAAAACCACATCATCATCGACAATGAGTAAACTAGGATGTTCGCTATCGTCAGTTAATGAAGATTCAATCATTCGTCTATCCTATCAGCGGTAAAATCACCTGAGTGCAAGCGCCGCCATTTTCAAGATTAAACAAGCGCACACTGCCGCCAAATCGCTCAATGTTGGCATTGGCGAGGAACAAACCGATGCCGAAACCCTGCCCCGGCGCTTTAGTGGAAAAGAAAGCTTCACCGGCGCGTTGCATGACTTCAGCAGACAACCCCTTGCCGTCATCAATGATCTCAAGCTTAAGCTCCAGGTTTTTGTCCCAATGACTTTTGATCTCGATGCACTTGGAAGACGCATCCGCGGCATTGTTCAGCAAGTTCAGCAGGGATTGGCCCAATAACTGGTTGTCCATAATCCTGGGCGCGGGTTGCTCGCCCGTGCATTGGTAAGTGAACTTGACCGATGGGCGTATCAGTTTCCATTTATCGAGAACCTGAGATAGAAAGGTATCGACGGGTAATTCATTGCCATGCTCGGCTCTGGTTTGGCCCGCCTTGGCGAGTAATTGCGTCAAGGTTTGTTTGCAGTGCGCAATTTGATCTCGAAGGATATGCACATTATTTTGAAATTCTTTATCTTCTGTATATTCCTGCTGCAACTCGCCCGCTACGACCGCCATGGTTGAGAGCGGCGTGCCGAGTTCATGTGCGGCGCCGGCGGCCAATGTACCCAGCGCAATAATCTGTTCGTTGCGTAGCGCGTGTTCCCGGGCTTTCGCCAGATCCTGATCGCGTTCGCGGATGGATGAACTCATTTTCACAACAAACCATGCGATGATAACGGTGCTTAATACAAAGGCCAGCCACATCCCTGATACGTGCAATGCAAATTCAACCAGATGTTTGTTGTGGTCGTGCGGTAGCGGTACGTAATTGAATAGTAATAAGGTATAGCAAGCGATGGTGATGACGGCCATGATCCAGGTATAGCGCCATGGCAGCGTCGCGGCGGCAATTGTCATGGGCAACAGAAAGAACGAAATAAACGGATTGGTTGAGCCGCCGCTAAAATACAATAATGTGCTGAGCGCCAAAACATCGATCAGCAGTTGCAGAAAAAATTCCAAATGAGATACCGGCCAATTACGATGCAGCCGGATCCATGTCAACAGATTTAACAATGCGAGCACTGCGACAACGGCGATCATTTGCGCCCAGGGAATAACGATGTCAATGGTCCAGTAGACTAATGCAAAGATCAGACATTGGGCGGCGATAGCGATATTCCGCAATAGAAACAAACGCTGCAGATTTTTGCTGAGCGGGGATTGACTGAGATCACTGAACATTTAGGATGGTGCTGCTTTGACTGCCTGAAAAATTGCTAACATTAGCTTAAATTTTACAGTATGGCTATGCGACAAATTGTCTCACGCGGAATTTGCCAGGATTTGCGCGGTACTCACTCACCAACCTTGTGCCGGAGTCATGGTAAGCAGCGGTGTTTTCGGTTAGAATCGTGAGCCGGATTTATGGTCTGACGGAAACTGGCATTATCTTATTGAAATTATTTTATGATTCTAATCCTTGTTCCCAATACCCGGTACGATAGCCCGGAATATAAACAGTTGATGGCGCATCTTGCCAACTTTCCTGGGATATCGGCGCGCGTTCATACTGAATCCGGCACTGAGCAAACATTAACAGAAATCTACCTGATCGGTAATACCAAAGTGCTGTCGATCGAGGAAGTCAGCTGCCTTCCTTGTGTTGACCGGGTAGTCAGAGTTTCCGAGGAGTACCGGGTTCTGGGGCGGCACAAAAACGATGACCGGCCAACTCATTTTGATTATAACGGTGTCCGTTTCGGGCAGGACTCGCTGAATGTATTTGCCGGATTGTGCGCGGTGGATACCATCGAGCATGTTGAAACCATGATGAAAGCATTGCACGAACAAGGACAGGTTTGTACGCGCATGGGGGCATACAAACCGCGAACCAGTCCCTATTCGTTCCAGGGGCACGGCAAAACCTGCTTACCGTATGTTTTCGATCTGGCGGGAAAATACGGGATCAAAGTGATCGCCATGGAGATTACGCACGAATCGCATTTGGAAGAAATACGCAACGCGTTGTATCAAACGGGAAATGCAACCGGAGTCATGCTGCAGATCGGAACCAGAAACACACAGAATTTTGAGTTGTTGAAAATCGTCGGCCGGCAGCAAAATTTCCCGGTTTTGATTAAACGGGGGTTTGGCATCACTTTGGACGAATCATTAAACGCGGCTGAATATTTGGCCTCGGAAGGGAATCGTAAAGTGGTGTTCGGTTTGCGCGGCATGAAAACAAATATGGGGGATCCGCATCGCAATTTTGTTGATTTTTCGCATGTCCCTGTTGTCAAACGGCTGACGCGCATGCCGGTTTGTATCGATCCGTCCCATTCTGTGGGCACTCGCGCCGGTTCACCCGATGGTATTTTGGATATCATGCATGTCACAGCGCAAGGTATCGTCGCGGGTGCAAATATGGTGCTGGTCGATTTTCATCCAGTGCCAAGCAAAGCGTTGGTTGATGGTCCGCAAGCGTTGCTGCTGAAAGAATTACCGCAATTTCTGGAAGACATTCAAATTGCCCGGGAAGCTTATGAAAAACGGGTTGCATTGAGCCGGCGTTATCAAGATGTGGGAAATCACTAAAATTTAATACCGTGAACTTGTATCGATGAGTAAGTTTAGGTTGCCTGTCCATTGTTGGAGGAAAAATAAATGATCAGAGTATTACTGTCGAACCCGAGAGGGTTCTGTGCCGGCGTGGACCGTGCGATCGAAATCGTTGAACGCGCATTAACCATGCACGGCGCGCCGATTTATGTACGCCATGAAGTGGTGCATAACCGCTTTGTGGTTGAGAATCTCGAAAAAAAGGGAGCCGTATTTGTTGAAAATCTGGATGAAGTGCCACAGGACAGCATTCTGATTTTCAGTGCGCATGGCGTGTCGCATGCGGTAAGACGAGAAGCGGCCGAACGGAAATTAAAAGTATTTGATGCCACGTGCCCGCTGGTTACCAAAGTGCATGTCGAAGTAGCCAAAATGCGCAAGGAAGGGAAAGAAATTATCATGATCGGCCATCAAGGGCATCCGGAGGTTGAAGGCACGATGGGGCAAATTGAAGGCAAAGACAACGGCATGTATCTGGTCGAAACCGAAATGGATGTCGACACTTTGAAAGTTAAGGATGAAAGCAATCTGGCGTATGTGACGCAGACGACATTGTCGGTCGATGATGCAGCGCGCATTGTGGATGCTTTGAAGAGAAGGTTTCCGCAGATTATCGGCCCTAAAAAAGACGATATTTGCTATGCCACGCAAAATCGGCAGGATGCCGTTAAGAAAATGGTGAGTCAATGTGATTTGGTCATCGTCGTCGGTTCTCCCAATAGCTCGAATTCCAACCGGCTCTGTGAAGTGGCGAGAAACGCCGATGTGGAAGCGTATATGGTGGATCGTGCGGAGCAATTACAGGAGTCGTGGTTCGCCGGGAAGAAGAATATCGGTATAACAGCCGGCGCTTCCGCTCCGGAAATACTGGTACAACAAGTGATCGCCCGTCTTAAACAAATCGGCGCCGAACAAACCGGTGAGGATGTGACAATTGAAGAGTTGAGCGGGGTTGTGGAATCGGTGGTATTTCCGCTGCCCAAAGCTTAGGGAAGTTCTGAAAAAGGTAGCGAGCGACGGTCAGACAAGGCGAAATCAGATGAAAAAGCGCAGTTTACAAGATGTAAATGAGCATTTCGAGTCTGATTCCAACACAGTATGACCGAGCGCAGTAGTTTTTCAGAGCTTCCTTAGCGAATCAGTGCTTGCACCACCCCGCTTGATAGGGGGTGGTATCAAACGGTTGCGATGCTCCGGTGATTTCATTGGCCAGGATTTCGGCGCTAGCGGGAGCCATCGTGACGCCGTAGCGAAAGTGACCGCTGTTGATCAGTAAATTACGAATAACGGG
>JAFEEV010000136.1 GCA_018240935.1 Pseudomonadota bacterium | reverse complement strand
GATTCATAGCTGATTTCTCTCGTATCTGATGAGGGGTATACTCTTCGTAGATAGAACTAGCAAGATGAAGTCACTTGTCTAGCGGGCTTCTATCCATCTTTGCTTCACAGACTTCATTCAGGTTGAAGTAGCGTGACCCAACACCATATTCAGTAAAAAAATCAATCAGGGCTTCATCATTGTCAGTCCTTGTAGCTGTATCTACATTTGGATGACGATATATCGGCATCAGCTTTAGAGATTCGCTGTAGAGAGTTCTGATGTCGTGGCCGAATTGACTCTTTAGCTGTTTGACTGTGGGTGTCAGATAGTTGTTGGAAAGCATGTAATGCGTAACAACAGCCAGCTTCAGAATTCTCTCCATCCCAATTGAGATATGGAAGAATGCGGAATAGAAATAACCATCTTTATCTTGAAAGAAATTAGCTTTTATAAGTAAATCAAAGCCAGAAAGTAGCGTGTTTTTTGCTAAATGTGCTTCTTGAGCAAGCAAACTGAATTTCTTATCAAAACCAATTTGGTTCATGTATAGAAATTAATAAAAACCAGAGTCAGATACCGAATCATAATTCACCCGAAACATAAATCTTCTCAATATCTTGCAATTAGCTATCACTCAACAGCCACCTTCCGCACCAACATTGGCCAAGTCCCTTTCTCAATTGCTTGCCGACCATCAAACACCAGATAACTTTGCCGTCCGTAGTGCGATAGCGGGCGGATTAGGGCCTCGAGCGAGGCGGCATCTTGCGCGGAGATGATCGCGAGCGATGCGCCATCAGCGCGCGCTAATGTCCAGACTTGCGCGCTGCCTTTTTTACTAATTTCATTCGGCCGGACGGGTAGTTGTTTGGTTGCAAGCCAGGCGTCGATTTCCGCTTGCAGGCCGATTATCAGGGTTGGTGCGGCGGAGAGCGGATCGCCGGAGGCAACTATTTCAAGCTTGCGGTCTTGCAATTTGCTGGCAAGCGTTTCGGCAATTTTGCGAATTTCGGGTTGATCAGACAATAACACCGTTTGCGTGGCGGCGTTGACCATCACTTCGCGTAGAATCGGCGGTGCTTCTCCGGGTGCCAAGTGCCGGAACAGACGCAGATCGGGATCGAGTGAAACGGATAGTGGTTTATCCGTCAGTTTCAGTGTGAATATCTGTTGCGCTTGCTGCAAATTGAGCTTGTGGATTGCACTGCCTTGCTGCGTTTCGACTGCCACCGGAACTTGCAACTGATACGCCGGTTCGGATTGTTTCAGCGTGATCGACAATTCATACCCGGAACCCGCCGCTGCATTTTTCACCTCAGTCAGCTCGATTGCGGGCGCGCCGCTGCGAGTGAGCCATTGCGCAAAAAAGAATTCCAGCGATTGCCCGGAAACCAATTCGAAAATTTTTTGCACGTCCTGCCACGAGGTAACCTTAAAACGCCGGGTGGTCCACAATCCCTGCAAGGCGCGCTGAAAAACCGCTTCGCCCAGATGATCGCGCAACATGAAAAAAACCATCGCGGCTTTGTTGTAACCCACGATTTTCGATGCGCCGTGCGTGCGCGAAGTGAATGCTGTCAGCGGCGCATCCTGACCCGGCTGCAACGCAGCGAAGTCGCGCAGCCAGCCGAGGCGCATTTCGCGCGCGGCCGCGTCGCTTTCCTGTTCCTTATAGGCGTAATCGGCCATAAACGTGGTCAATCCTTCCGACCAGTTGCCACTGCGGTAATCCGGATACACGCCGTTGCCCCACCAGTTGTGCAGCACTTCGTGACCGAGTGACGTGCTGCGGATGAACGGCAGTTGCAGCACATCGATACCGAGATAAGTCAGCGTCGGCATGCCGAAGCCGGTTGGCGTCGGGCTCGACACCACGCTGAACTCGCTGTACGGATATTCGCCGATTTCGGATTCGTATCGGTCCAAATAACCTTTCACGGCGTCGAGATAATCCTGCGACAATTTACTGATTTGCGGGTGGAAATACGTACGCAATTGCACCGGTTTCTGTTTGATATTGTGATGCAGCAGCGTGTCGACCGCATACGGCCCGGCCATCAAATCGATGCCTTCGGCCGGATGGGAAAACTCAAACGTGGCCCGGTAGCCCTGTTCCGAATCGCTTTCTTCGATAAGCCGGCCCGCCACCAGACCTTTCTGCCCGGGCGGCAGCTCGATGCTGACTTTATAGCGCGCAAACAGCCCGGCAATGCGCGGATACCAATCCGAACTATCCGGCAGGAAAGTACCTTCCGCGCCGCTCACCGCGACCGGTCTGGCCAGCGTCTGACGGTGATCGAGCGCGGTATCCAGCGGCGCCAGCACGCCTTTCCACTGAATCAGAAACTGGATTTGCTGGCGGAAATGAAACGGAATGTTCCAAACATGCGGCTGGTTGGCTTGATCACGCCCGATACCCAATGGACCGTCGTTGAATTCCGCTTGCGTCACTTCATACCCGGCTCCAAGCAGCAATTGCAGCTCGCGCGGCCTATGAACGGTAATGAGGCTTTTTCCTTCCAGCGTGCGATTCGCCGGGTCGATTTTGACTGTAATGTCGTATTCGACCTCGTTCATCTTGAACGGCACGGGCGCGGATACCGCGGAAGCTGCAACCAAACAAACGAAAGAAACAAAAATACAACTGCGGATAAACGTGGCAATGGTCATGATTCAATACAGATTATTTATTAATGCTTCGCCGCAGGGAATTTAGCGATAATCGATAGTTCCTGCTCATCGCGCTTGATTTTGAGCGGCAGCCAGGTTCCCGGCGCTTGACGCTTCACGATGGTGGTCACGTCTTCCAGCGTTTTAACCGGCACACCGGCCATTTCCAGAATCACATCGGAATCCTGCAATTTGGCGGCATCGGCAATACTGTTTTTTTCCACTTGCAAAATGATCGCGCCGCCTCTGCCCATTTCGTAGCGGATACCGAGACGCTGGAACTGTGGACGGAAAGATTCGGCAACATGCGGCAGCACGCCGAACACCGCATCGGCCACACCGGCAACCAGATTTTTACAGGATTTATCGCTGTCCCACGGCAGCAATGCGGCGACCGACTTGACACCCAAATCATGCAACTGATGCGCCACACCGAAACCGTGCAGCACATGCCCCGTGCCCATGACGCCGACCACCAGCGGCTTTTCCCCGTTCGCCGGACGCATTACCGCTTGTTGCAAGATTTGCGCCATGGCGCGGTCCCACAGCTGCTGTCCGCCGATAAAGCGGCGGAAATCCGGATCGTCCTGGGTGGTTTCATCGTCTTTTTTATGTTTGCGGTCGTGCTGCTTATAAATCGGCAGCAAATAATCGACGTACGCCTGACTCGGTTCCGCCGGATGCGTCAGCCCTTCGCGCTCTTCGACCGGCACGCCGTAAAAACCCTTCTCCGCCACCTGACGGCGCAAGCTCGTTTCGATATTCAGCGCCAGCATCGGAATGCGATTCATGCGGGCGAAATGAAACAGCGGCAAATAGAGATTGGCATCGGTATTCCACACGTGATCCCATTCCGCCGCGCGCAGAAATTCCTTTTCGCTCAATTCACCGGCAATCCATTTATCCAATGCAGGCTGCACGCGGCGCGGAAACATTTCAAAGCCGATCACCATGTTCGGACGCTGCGCGTGCAGAGCCACCAGTGCCTGCAATTGCCAACGGTGATGGTCGGCGTTGATATGCGTTTCGCCGAGCAGGACTACCGACGCTTTGGCGGCGCGCGCGATCACTTCTTGCTGCGATGTCTTGCCGGAACCGGGAACGATCCAATCGCCCAGCGGCACGCAATTATTCGGCACCGGTTTTTTCGCCGGAGTAATCACCGCGCCGGCAGGGTTCATCGCCAGGCTTATGAGCACGGCAGCCGCACACATCAGGCTGCTGCGCCGGGTTATTTTGCAATTTGTCATGTTATTCATTCTTCTCAGTGTGAAATTGATTACAACGAACGTTACCCTACCCATTTGCGCGCGTTGCGGAATAAACGCATCCACGGACCATCTTCCACTTTGTCCGAGCGTGTATCCGGGTGCCACGAGTGTTGCGCCACGCGAAACACCCGTTCCGGATGCGGCATCAAGACGTTGAAACGCCCGTCCGGTGTCGTCAATCCCGTTATCCCCTGGATCGAACCGTTCGGGTTGTACGGATAATTCTCAGTGACCCGGCCGTGATTGTCGACATAGCGCAATGTCACCAAACTACCGGCTTTTTCCGCATGGCCGGAAGCAAATTCGACCTTGCCTTCGCCGTGCGCCACCGTGATCGGCATCCGGCTGCCCGCCATACCGTCGAAAAACAGCGACGGACTCGGCTGTACTTCCACCATGACAAAGCGCGCTTCGAATTGTTCCGATACATTGCGTTTAAACAGCGGCCAAGTATCTGCACCGGGAATGATTTCGTGCAAGTTGCTCATCATCTGGCAACCATTGCACACGCCCAGCGCGAATGTGTCGCCGCGCTGAAAAAATGCTGCAAACTCGTCGCGCGCACGCGGATTGAACAAAATCGATTTGGCCCAGCCTTCTCCGGCGCCAAGCACGTCGCCATAAGAAAAACCGCCGCACGCGACAAATCCGGTGAAATCGTTCAACGACAATCGTCCGGAGATGATGTCGCTCATGTGCACATCGACCGCGCTAAACCCGGCGCGATCGAACGCCGCCGCCATTTCGACATGACCGTTGACGCCTTGCTCACGCAACACCGCCAGGGGCGGGCGCACACCGGTGCGGATGAACGGCGCGGCGATATCGTCACCAGCATCGTAACTGAGTGCGAATTGCAAACCGGGATCGGCGGTGTCGAGCAACCGGTCGAATTCCTGCTGCGCACACGCCGGATTGTCGCGCAGCTTTTGCATGTGATACGTGGTTTCCGACCAAGCGCGCTGCAAATCGGCGCGTTGCTCCGCCAATACCGGTTTGTTGTTGCGCATCACGCGGATTTCATCGGATTGATTTGGATGACCGATACTGAAACTGCAATCGCGCAATCCTGCGTCCGTCAGCACTTGCATGACTTCCTTGCGCTGCGCGGCGGCAATCTGTATCACCGCACCCAATTCCTCGTTGAACAACACGGCGAGGATGCGTTCGAGAAATCGCCCGCCCAGCCGCTCCGGTTGCAATTCCGACCCATCTAAATCGCTGCTTTGCGCGTCAAAACACAACTGATCCAGATTGACCGTCAAGCCGCAATGCCCGGCAAACGCCATTTCGCACAATGTCACGAACAAACCGCCATCGGATCGGTCATGATACGCGAGCAATCGATCCGCTGCGTTGAGCTGCTGAATTGCATCGAAGAATCGGCGCAACAATTGCGCGCCGGTTTCACCGTCGATATCCGGCGCGGCATTGCCGACTTGCTTATACACCTGCGCCAGCGCCGAACCGCCCAACCGGTTGCGCCCTTGCCCCAAATCGATCAGGATCAATTCGCTGCCGCCGCAATCGGTGCGCAACTGCGGCGTCAAGGTTTTGCGCACGTTGGTCACGGTGGCGAACGACGAAATGATCAACGACAGCGGCGCGGTTACTTCCTTACGTTTTCCCGCTTCTTCCCAGGCCGTTTTCATCGACATCGAATCCTTGCCGACCGGAATGCTGATGCCCAGTTGCGGACATAATTCCATACCGGCGGCATGCACCGCGTCGTACAACCCGGCGTCTTCGCCCGGATGACCGGCCGCCGCCATCCAATTGGCGGACAATTTGATTTTTTCAATGCCGCTAATCGCCGCCGCAGCGATGTTGGTGATCGCTTCGCCCACCGCCATTCGCGCCGCAGCTTTGGGATCGATCAGCGCCAGCGGTGTGCGCTCGCCGATGGCGAATGCCTCGCCCAGCACCGTTTGGTACCCCATACTGGTCACCGCGACATCGGCGACCGGAATCTGCCACGGCCCGACCATCTGATCGCGTGCCGACAAACCGCCGACACTGCGATCGCCGATGGCGATCAGGAAGGTTTTGTCGGCCACTGCAGGTAGCCGTAAAACGCGGTAGACCGCTTCGCTCAAACTGGCGTCCGACCAATCGAGCGGCGGCAATATCCGGTTCGCATGCGCCGCATCGCGCGTCATTTTCGGCGGCTTGCCGAGCAATACCGGCAGCGGCATATCGACCGGCGGCAGCGGCGATTGCGCATCGGTTACTTGCAGCTGCTCGTCGCTTGTCGCTTCGCCGACCACGGCAAACGGACAGCGCTCGCGCTCGCAAATGCTGCGGAACAACGCCAGCGATTCCGGTTTGATCGCCAGCACGTAGCGCTCCTGCGCTTCGTTACTCCAAATTTGCATCGGCGACATGCTGGTTTCCTCGGACGGCACCGCGCGCAAATCAAAACGCCCGCCGCGGCCGGAATCGTGCACCAACTCCGGAAATGCATTCGACAAACCGCCCGCGCCGACGTCATGAATGAACAAAATCGGATTTTCTTCGCCGCTGCGTTGCAATTGCCAGCAACGGTCGATCACTTCTTGCGCGCGCCGCTGCATTTCCGGATTGCCGCGCTGCACCGAATCGAAATCCAGCGCTTCGGTATTGGCGCCGGTATCCATGCTGGACGCCGCGCCGCCGCCCAGGCCGATCAGCATGCCGGGGCCGCCCAATTGAATCAGCAACGCACCCGACGGGAATTTTTCCTTGCGTACATGGCGGTCGGAAATCTGCCCGACACCGCCCGCCAGCATGACCGGTTTGTGATAACCGCGCATTTCCCCGCCGACGCGCTCCTCGAAGGTGCGGAAATAACCCGCCAGATTGGGGCGGCCGAATTCGTTGTTGAACGCCGCGCCGCCGATCGGTCCTTCGAGCATGATTTGTAACGCCGAAGCAATGCGTCCGGGTTTGCCATAGGATTGATTGCCATCCCGGTCAATTTCCCACGGCTGCACAAAATCCGGGATGTTCAAATTGGAAACCGAAAAACCGCACAACCCCGCTTTCGGTTTCGCCCCGCGCCCGGTTGCACCCTCATCGCGGATCTCGCCGCCGACACCGGTAGCCGCCCCGGGAAATGGCGAAATCGCAGTCGGATGATTATGTGTTTCGACTTTCATCAACATGTGCGTTTTTTCCTGGGCGTAACCGTACACTTGCCCGCTGCCCGGATAAAAACGGCCGATTTCCGCGCCTTCGATGACGCTGGCGTTATCGGCGTACGCTACCAGCGTGCCTTGCGGATGCGTTTGGTGCGTGTTGCGGATCATCGCGAACAGCGATTTATCCTGCGGCTTGCCGTCGATGATCCAATCGGCGTTGAAAATTTTATGGCGGCAATGCTCGGAATTCGCCTGGGCGAACATCATCAGCTCGACGTCGGTCGGATTGCGCGCCATTTTCTGGAAGTTTTGCGCTAGATATTCGATTTCATCCGCCGACAGCGCCAATCCCATGCTTTGATTGGCCTGCCGCAACGCATCGCTGCCGCCGCCCAGCACGTCGACGGTATTGAGCGGTTTTGGCGGAAAATGCTGAAACAATCGTTCGGCATCGCTAAACGATGCAAACACCGCTTCGGTCATGCGATCGTGCAGCAGCGGCTTGAGTCGTGCTTTGTCCTCAGCCGATAAAGGCGATGCGCATTCAACGTAATATGCAATGCCGCGTTCGATGCGCTCGACCGCCGTTAAACCGCAATGCTGCGCAATATCGGTGGCTTTGCTGGACCACGGCGAAATGGTGCCGGGGCGCGGCAGCACCAAAAAGAACTCGCCGGAGTGTTGCGCATTTTCCTGCGCTGGATCGTGATTGAGCAATCTGCGCAGCGCATTCAATTCATCATCGCGCAGAGTCCGGGTGACCGGGCAGAAATGCCAGTATTCCGTCTCAATCGCCGTGACCGGCAGGTTCAGTGCGTTAATTCCCTTGCGTAATTTTTCCAGACGAAACGGCGAGAGCGCTTGTCCACCACAAAATTGAAGCATCGTAGGCTGTGCAGTGCGTAGATTAAAAGATTGCAATTTTACACGAGAAGATGTACTTATCGCTGATCATCCCGTGCCGCCGAAAATTATGCCGAATACCGATCCCGATGCCGTTTTTTTTACCGCGCAAATCCGCGCCATGGAACAACAGGCGCTGCAATTGCCGAAACCGCCGCAGCTGATGGAAAAGGCCGGTTTGGCGGCGGCCCAGGTGGTACGCGACCGGATACTGAAGAATCCCAATCATAACGTGCTGGTGCTCGCCGGACCGGGCAACAACGGCGGCGACGCCTTCGTCGTGGCGCGTTATCTGAAGGAATGGGGCAACGCGGTGACGGTGGTTTCCGCCGCTGAGCACGACCGCTTGCCAGCCGACGCCAAACAAGCGCTGCAAGCCTGGCTCGATTGCGGCGGTGCTATGTGCACCAGCCTGCCCGACGGCGAGCACAACTGGGATGCGGTGATCGACGGTCTGTTCGGCATCGGCCTGGATCAATCACACCATCGCCCGATCGAAGGGCAATATCGCGACTGGATCGAAACCGTCAATCGAATGACAGCACCGATTGTTGCATTGGATATTCCGTCCGGCTTGGGCAGCGACGACGGTTACATATACGGCATCGCCATCCGCGCAACCGTTACGGTCACTTTTATCGGCTTAAAACCCGGCCTGTTCACCAACTTCGGCCCGGAATATTGCGGTGCGGTGGTGCTGCGCGATCTCGATATCCACTTACCCGCACCCCCCGAACCGCAAGCCTGGCTGCTGAACGGCGCGCGCGCGCAAAAACTGCTCCCTCCGTCCCGCTCAGCCAATAGCCACAAAGGCTCGTTCGGCAACGCCGCCATCCTCGGCGGCTCGACCGGCATGGCGGGCGCTGCGCTATTGGCAGGCCGCGCGGCTCTGCATCTGGGCGCTGGCCGTGTATATGCCGGTTTGCTGGCGGAAAACGCACCGGCAGTCGATTTCTTGCAACCGGAATTGATGCTGCGCCCGCCATCCGAATTGTTCGCAGTGAAACCGTTGAATTGCCTGATCGTTGGCCCCGGTTTAGGGCAATCTGCGCAAGCCCGGTCGTGGCTATCCATGGCGTTGGATAGCGACTGCGTGCTGGTGCTCGACGCCGATGCGCTCAACCTGATCGCACAACATCCCGATCTGGCGGAGAATCTCAGTCAACGCAAAGCCGCCGCCATCCTGACGCCCCACCCCGCCGAAGCCGCGCGCCTGCTGAATACGGATAGCGCCACCGTGCAAAACGGCCGCATGAACGCAGCATTGCAAATCGCGCAACATTTCAATTGTTACGCCGTCCTCAAGGGCGCGGGCAGCATCTGCTGCTTTCCTGACGGCAAACGCTACCTCAACACCAGCGGCAACCCCGCGCTCAGTACCGCCGGTACCGGCGATGTACTGGCCGGCATCATCGGCGCGCTGATCGCCCAAGGTTTGAGTCCGGGCCGTGCAGTGCTGCTGGCGGTATATCTGCACGGCGCCGCAGCGGATCGCTGGGTACGGCAGCATCAAGGAATGCTCGGGATGACGGCGTCGGAAGTGATTACTGAAGCACGGTCATTGATGAATGGATGGATCAACCGGGAATGTCATTCATTGCGATTTAATTCCGATGAATGCGGGAATCTCCAGGGAAACACTAATTGATTCAACGAATGAGATGGAGCGATAAGCGTGCAACGAATCGATTCGCTTGTACCGTCAATTAATCAGCGTTTTCCTCGTATTATCTGCAATATTGGAAAATTATGCGCACGGGAACATACCAGGCTTCGGGAATTTGTCCTGCGCAACTTTACCAGCCAGCAATTTAAAATTCTACAACATGGTTGCAACCCTAACATCGCTGCCGATTATCCATCGCATGAGCTCCAGAAAAAATCTTCCCGGCACTGCACAACACGTTTTTCCATCAGTACTGCTATCGTTCAAAATTCCTATCCAATTGATTATGCTCATTCCGATAACGGAAAGAATACATAAATGCCTGAATTCTTACAGATTAGCAATCGATTAAAATATTTTCAGAGTTTCTCCAAATTCATATATCCCTATAAATCAATAATATAAAGATTATATTTAAACTAATATGTTTGATATGACATTGATTTTTATCATATTTTTCCTACGAAAAACACCAATTCCTGGTATCATTAAAACTTACAAAATATGGTATCTGTATCAAATAAATTCACTCGAATTTATTTGATAGTTTGTAAAGCTCTGCACTGCGAGATCACTCTATGCATTCAGAGCCTTAATTATAATTAATAATGATAAATATCCATATTTAATAGGGCATTATAAAATTTTTGTTTCTTTGTACTAATGGAGAGTGTATGAAAAAAATATTAGGAATCATGATGGGTTTAGTATGGTCGCAAATGGCTTTCGCAGCACCTGCAATTTATTTTGGAGAAACATTAGGCGGTGGAAATAATAGCCGTCTGGTTTCATTTCCGGAAGCAACCGCTGCTCGAAATGACTTTTTATCAAACTTGATTGCTGTTGGCAGTGAGAGTTTTGAATCTTTTGCTGACAATACACGCACGCCTATTTCACTTAACTTCTCCGGCATTGATTCGGCAATACTGAGCGGTGCAGGCAGAGTAGTTTCAACATTACCCGGCATGACCAATGGCTTAGGGCGATTTGCGACGGATGGCGATAAGTATTGGCAAGCCAATCAGGGATTCAAAATTGACTTTGATTCGCCTGTTTCGGCATTTGGCTTTATGGGAATCGATATCGGCGACCACGATGGCCAAGTCAAATTGACATTGATTACTACCGGCGGCTCGAGTGAGATCATCACCGTGAATAGTATTCCTGACGCACCCGGCGGGAGCGTGCTTTTTTGGGGAATCATCGATAATGAAAATGCCTTTAAAAGCATAATTTTCGAAAATACCGCGGCCGGAACTGATACTTTCGGGTTTGATCAAATGACAATCGGAACACCCGTGCCTGAGCCTGAAATTTACGCCTTGCTTCTTGCAGGGTTAGGATTGGTAAGCTTCATCACATATCGTCGCAAAGAAACGCTGGCTGTAGCTGTATAATTTAACTTGGATCGGCAGAAGCTCCAGTAGGTAGAGCCTCTGCCGATTTTTTCTCGGATGAATGAATCCAATCAAAATGAAGTCACGCTTCCACTGTTTTATTAAAACGAATGCGCTGAATAATCAAACATAAATCTCATGTTCTCCCAGCGGTAAATTACCGCAATCATTCGCTGATTTGGCTTGATGATTTTCGATTTAAAAGCAATTTTCAATTGATCCAACAGTACCTTCCCGTTCTGTAAAGATTCCGTTGTTCATTTGACAATAACAGGATATTAGGTAGTCTTTTTCAGCTTTTGGCGGTACATAATTCTGACAAAATGAGTTTTTATTTGTATTATCGCCGATACCTCGATACTAAGACTGCCGTCACAGAATAAAGTATCTTCGCTATAACAGGTGCTTATGAAAAATCTAAGATATTCTATCATCATTTTATTTTCTAGTATTCTCTTGCATACTCCGCTACAAGCAGGAAGTCTTACTGCTATTTATCATGAAGCATTGGAGCATGACACTCAATATAAGATTGCACGGCATGCTTTTACAGCAACTCAGGAGCGATTAACTCAAGGAAGAGCAGGTCTTCTTCCAAGTATCGATTTCACAGGAAGAGCACGAAATGTGTATCTTGATACTGAGCGCATCGATGGAGATACGCTTATCAAAAATCGCGGCTTGACAGTTACGGCCACTCAACCGCTATTCAGAATTGAGAATTTCATTATTTATCAACAGTCAAAAAATGAGGTTGCGCAAGGTGATGCGAAATTTGTTCTGGCTGCGCAAGACTTGATTCTCCGGGTGACGCAAGCTTATTTCGATACTCTTATTGCGCAAGTAAACGTTGAAGCTATTGCGACACAAGAGAAAGCATTTGCACAGCAACTGGTGCAAGTGCAGCAGAATCTCGCCTCAGGCTTGAACACCATCGTGGATTTGAACGAAGCTGAAGCTCGCTATGATCTGGTTCTTTCTCAGGAAATTGCTGCAAGAAATGCATTGGAAATCAGCAAGCGTAATCTGCAAAGTATCATTAATCGCTTTCCGGATAATTTACCGTCGATCAGTCTGGAAAAAATTATTTCTAATTCACTCGTTCTACCTCAAGGTAGCATGGAGGAATGGGTGCTCTCAGCCGAGCAAAAAAATATAGCATTGAAAGTCCAACAGTTTGCCCATGAAATTGCGAAACAGGAAACACACAAGGCTATGTCACGACATTACCCGACGGTTGATCTGGTTGGTCAATACACCAATCAAGTCGACAGTCCGTTTGTAGTAGCTGGGCGTGGCATAGACTACGATTCGAAAACGATCGGACTCGAACTGAAGGTCCCTATTTTCAATGGCCTATCGACACAATCCCGAGTTCGGGAATCGCTCGCTAACCGGGATAAAGCGCGTGAAGAATTAGAAAATGGAAAACGTGTGATTGGTTTGCAAGTCCGCCAGCACTATTTAAACCTGACCAATGGAGCTGCTCAAGTTAAAGCGTTAAAAAAAGCTCTTCTATCGAGCCGCAGCCAGTTGGATTCAACGATGCTCGGACAACAATCCGGAATCAGAATTGAAATTGATGTTTTAAATTCGCAACAGCAATATTATTCCGCGCGTAAAGATCTCGCGGTTGCTTACTATAACTACTTAATGTCGTGGCTGCGTTTAAAAGCCGATGTCGGCGAACTCGATGAATCCACACTGGAAGAAATTAATGCGCTTTTGTAGAGCCTCTCGAGCCTATTTTAGACATTAATCCGTTCCAGCGCGCTTTAGGATTTTACATCTAAGGAAGCTCTGAAAAACTACTGCGCTCGATCATGCTGTGTTGAAATCAGACTCAAAATGCTCATTTACATCTTGTAAACTGCGCTTTTTCATCTGATTTCGCCTTG
>JAFEEV010000135.1 GCA_018240935.1 Pseudomonadota bacterium | reverse complement strand
TTTTCTTGCCTTCGACGATATCCTTGTCGTGGCCTTTGTTGCTCAGCGCGGGAATCGCGTTGACTTGGAACAGATAGCCTTCGTTGTTATCGCTGGTCTGCTGCGGATTCCAGGCAAAGCCGAGCAGTTTCTGATCGTAATCCAGGCGGCTCTTGACGAAACTGGCGGGGCGTTCGTCCGGTACCAGCAGGTGGTAGATCGTTGGCACCGTGCCGTTGTGCAAATACGGCGCTTGCGCCCACACGCCGCTCAACGGCCGGGCGTTGTAGCCGTGGTGTTCGCTGTTGGGTGACATCAACAAGTCTTTTTTACCGGCCAGCGAAACGCCGTCAAACTCGGCGCACGGCTTGATGTCTTTGCCGTACAACTGAATGGCCGTGTCCGGCGAGCAGTTGCCGTACAACTCCTTGCGCGCGGCGTAATTCAATAGCGCACCAACCACGTACGCGCGTTTCATGCTGGTGCCGAGGTTGTCGTACACCTTGCCGTTTTTCGGTTGATGGCAATCGGCGCAGTGTTCGGCGAATAAGTCCTGTCCCTTTTTAGCCAATGCAACATCGACCGCGAACGGATAAGGGCTGGCGGGCAGGCCGTCGAGCAATTCTTCGGCAAACGCGGCGACGCGCACGTCGGTGTTTTCTAAACCCAGCGTCAGCATGGCGATCAGGTTGCGGTAGATCGGCATCGGCACGTTGCCGTTCCATTGCCCGCCGCCGTTGATCAGGCGTTTGTGGCTTTCGTCCCAGCTGGCGCGGCGCTTGTCCTGCTCCCACACCGACATGAAATCGGTAATGCCCGGTTCCGGCGGCAGCGCAAGCCCGGCAAACCATTTCAGAAATGGGCTTTTGCGCGCATCGATATAACCGTTGACTGCGCTCAAGCCGGTGGCGTCGGCCATGCCGGGAAAGCCTGCCAGCATCTGGGATTCAAAACCGGCGTAGTTTTTCGCGGCTAAAGCGCCGAAGCCTTCGTATTCGGCTTCGGTGCGTTGCGCGAATTGTTTGACCGTTTGCCCGGCGGTTTTCTTGAACAGCGCGATCTGCGCCGCTTCATAAGCCGCGTCAAAGTGTCTGCCCGCGGACTGGAAATTGTTGTAAAAGTAATTCGGGTTTTGCTGGTGCGTGGCATCCAATGCGGCCAGCAGCTTTTGCGTCAGCAGTTCGTAGCGCTCGTCGCCGGTTTTGCCCGCGTAGGCTTTTTGCAGCGTTTGATACGCTTTGACGCGGAACTGCACAATGTTGAACGAACCGTTCACCCCGCCGTCGAGGTAATCCATTTGCCCGTTTTCCAGCCGCACGCGGCCAATGTGGCAAGCGCCGCAGGTAAACGAAGCGTAGTCGATATTGCCTTGCGCTTCGGCCCGGGATAAACCGCTGAAACCGATACCGCGTGCGACCGGGTACGTTTTCTGGCGCTCGTCGATGAACAAACCGACCGCGTCGAGAAAGTTTTCTTCGCTGCCCCACAGTTCCGGCGCGAGTTTCGGCAACAGTTTCAAAACCAGATAGGGAATGCCGTCGGTTTCGCTGAAAGCAAAATTGCCGAACCAGTCGTAAGCGACCTGATGCGACTGGAGATAGTCCGATTTTCTCTGCGATTTTTGCGCTTGCGCTTGCGGCCAGTTATCCGGAACCGGACTGACATACGCCGGAGGCGAGGGCGCTTCCAGCGGGTGCGAACTACAGGCGGCGAGGGTCATGGCGGATACGGCAATCAGAACAGCGAACCGGGTTTTCATGGCTATTCCTTTCGGATATTGGAGTGAGGGAGGGCGCTGTAGCGCTGTGCGGCCCGGAGCGATTGTAGCATAGCCCCGCAGCGCGTAAAGAATGCCGGGGTTTAGATGAGCCCGCCGGGTTCTTCAGAATTTTCCTGGGGAAGCGCTGGGAAAGGTAGCGAGCGATGACCAGGCAAGGCGAAATCAGGTGAAAAAGCGCAGTTTACTAATGATAAATGAGCATTTTGAGACTGATTTCAACGCAGCATGGCTGAGCGCAGTAGTTTCTCAGGGCTTCCCTATCAGGGAATGGTAAATCCGCTGATAAGCCGTCGCGCTGGCATGCCAGCTGAAATCCTTCGCCATGCCGTTTTTCTGCAAGCGCTGCCAGGTTTTTTTGTCGTGATAAGCCGCGACTGCGCGTTTGATCGCGGCGAGCAAGTGTTCCGCGCTCATCGTGTCGAACACGAAACCGCTCGCGCTGCCGTCGGCCAGAGTTTGCGGCGTGCAATCGACTACGGTATCGGCCAGGCCGCCGGTGGCGTGCACGATGGGCGGCGTGCCGTAGCGCTGGCTGTACATTTGATTCAAGCCGCACGGCTCGAAGCGCGACGGCATCAGGAAGGCATCCGCGCCGGCTTCGACCAGATGCGACAACGCTTCGTTAAAGCCGATGCGCACCGCGATGGCACCGGGATGGGCTTGCGCCAGCATTGCGAGCAGGTGCTCCAGTTGCGCTTGGTCGCTGCCGAGCACGACCAGTTGCGCGGGGATTTTTACCAGCTGCGGCGCGATCTGGATTAGCACGTCAATGCCTTTTTGATGACTCAAGCGGCTGACCACGCCGAACAGCGGAATATCCGCATCGGCCGTCAGTTCCATGTGTTGTTGCAGTGCGCTTTTGTTGCCGGCTTTGTCCGCCAGCTTTTTGCTGCTGTAGTTCTGCGCCAGATGCGGATCGCTGGCGGGATCCCATTCGTTCACGTCGATGCCGTTGATGATGCCGCTGAGGTGGCGGCGGCGCGCCGCCAGCAGTCCTTGCAAGCCGAATCCCAAAGGCTCGGATTGAATTTCCTGCGCGTAATTCGGGCTGACGGTCGTGATATGGCCGGCATAGTAAAGTCCCGCTTTGAGAAACGACAGGTTGCCGTAATATTCCACGCCGTTGATGCTGAAACTGTGCGGCGGCAATCCGAGCTGAACTACGCTGCCGGGCGGGAAAACACCCTGGAACGCGAGGTTATGGATCGTCATCAGTGTGGCGGCTTTTTTGCCCGGGTGGAAATGCAGGTAAGCGGGGGTGAGGCCGCTTTGCCAGTCGTTGCAATGCGCAATGTGCGGACGCCAGGCGATCGGACTGGCATCGCTCGCCAGAATGGCGCCGATTTTCGACAGCAGGCCGAAGCGCAACGCATTGTCCGGCCAATCGCGCCCGAACTCATCCATGTAAGGCCCGCCCGCGCGCTCGTACAATCCCGGGCAATCGATGACGAACACCGGAAGGTGCTCGGTCTTGCTTAACGACAGCCGCGCCGACAGTAAAGTGGTCGGCGGAAATTGCGGCAATGCGCTGAACTCGGCGACTTTGGATTTGTATTTCACCCCGGCGAGCACTTGCGGATAGCCCGGCAGCAAAAGCCGCACATCGTTATGCAGCGCGCGCAGCGCCAGCGGCAATGCCGCACTGACATCGCCCAGGCCGCCGGTTTTACACAGTGGAAAAACTTCCGACGTGATGAATAGAACGCGCAGTTCTGGCGAAGACGGCATGCGGGCGGTTTACCGGTTGGCTTTGAAGTAATTGATCAGGCCGTTGGTGGATGCGTCATGCGCAGTCACAGCGCCGTCCGGTTGCAGTTCGGTCAGGATTTTTCCGGCCAGTTGCTTGCCGAGTTCCACGCCCCATTGATCGAACGGATTGATGTTC
>JAFEEV010000134.1 GCA_018240935.1 Pseudomonadota bacterium | reverse complement strand
TTTTGACGCCTGCTTCACGGCATGCAACAAGATGCGCCAGCGTACCCTGAGGGCGGGTGAAGTCAATTAAGTGATCGCAATTTCTCAATGCCTGCGCATAATCGCTGACAATCGGAACTCCGCAATGAGCACCGATCAGTTCGCCGGCATCTTTATTCAAATGAGAACTGCCAGCTTGTTCCAAAGCGGCTGCAAGCTGCATATCAGGCGCTTGCGCCACCGCTTCCAGCAAGGTGCGGCCCATACGTCCGGAGCTTCCGGCAATTGCGATTCTTTGCATTTTCATTTTTGCAGTTAATAATTAAGGTTTGATAGAAACTGTACTGGGAACATTGCAGAGCTCATCGGCATCATCGCTATCATCGGCATTATTCATTTCCGGTTTTTTTGCTTTTGCTTTTGCTTCCGCGGACATAGGTTTGGCAGACTCCTGCGTGCTTGCCGGATTAGTGCTCGCCAGATGATTATCAATATTCACTAATGCATCATTCTCAAAAAAAACAGTCAATCGTTTTTGTTCAACGAGATCGCCTTTTTTGCGATAAAAATAAACATAATCCCAGCGATTATCGCGAAAAGCATCCATGATCAGCGGCGATCCTAAAACGAACAGCACCTGAGATTTAGTCATGCCGGGTTTTAATTTTTCCAGCATTTCTTCGGTCACCACATTGCCTTGCTGCACATCGATCTTGAAGAGAACATGAGGTAGCAGTGAACATCCGGTTAACAGCAGAAAAGCAACCAATGCGGAGATTTTTACAACCATTTTGTTGATATTATATGTTTCCAAAGTGAATACAGCATATGATACAGTAAATAATTTTCGAGGCAGAGATAACCATGGGCAACTTCGACGATCTGAAAAGCATCGACCTCAAAAATATTGGTCTTAAAACAACACTGCCTAGACTGAAAATATTGAATTTGTTTGAACAGAGTAGTGTGCGTCACTTATCGGCGGAAGATGTTTACAAGGAATTGATCAATGAAGGTGAAGACATCGGGTTGGCGACCGTGTATCGTGTTCTGACGCAATTTGAACAAGCGGGACTGCTGGAACGTCACCATTTCGAAAGCGGTAAAGCGGTATTCGAACTGAAAGGGGATGGCCATCACGATCACTTAGTCTGCTTGCAATGCGGCCGAGTGGAAGAATTCTACGATGCTGAAATCGAAAAACGCCAGATCGCGATCGCGAAAGAACGCGGTTTTACTTTGCAGGAGCATTCATTATCACTCTATGCCGATTGCACCAAGCCAAACTGTCCCCATCGTAAATAACGCTATCTTAATGACACTTACGCGCAAAATCCGGGAAAAGCTTTTTTCCATTCAACCAAGACGCTGGAAAAATATTTACTGGCGAGGCTTGGCATTGATGGTGCTCGCATGGGGGCAGGCTGCATACGCCAATGATAATAGCTTTGGCGAATGCATTGCGCGAATGAAATCACAGGCAAGAGCAGAAGGTATTTCCGATCATACAGCTCAACAGGTACTCGGCAAAGTCCGGTTTTTGCCGCGCATTATTGAACTCGACCGGCGCCAGCCCGAATTTACACAAACGTTTGCAAATTATTTTAATACGCGTATCAACGAAGAACGCATCCAGCGCGGACGGGAATTGTACGCCAAACACCGCGTACTGCTCGATCGCATTCAACACGAAACCGGTGTCCCGGCGCAATTTCTGGTGTCTTTCTGGGGATTGGAGACCAACTACGGCGGGCATTTCGGTGATTGGCCGGTAATCGATTCGCTGGCGACGCTCGCATGCGATACGCGCCGTAGCGCATTTTTTACCCAGGAATTACTCAATGCCATGCGCATTGTAGACGCGGGCGACATTACGGCGGAACGCATGGTCGGTTCATGGGCGGGCGCCATGGGGCATATGCAATTCATGCCGTCGACTTTTCTTCGCTATGCTAAGGATGTTGATGGTGACGGGCGGCGTGATCTGTGGGGCAGCATTCCGGATGCGATGGGTTCCGCGGCCAATTTTCTACGTCAACTGGGTTGGATTTCAGGTTTGAACTGGGGACAAGAAGTGCGATTGCCGCAATCCTTTGATTACTCGCTTGCCGGGAGAGATCAAATGCTAAGTCTGGCGGAATGGACCCAATTGGGTATCACGACAATCTCCGGAGCACCGTTAGCACCGGCGGAACAAAGGGCCGCATTGCTCGTTCCATCAGGCTATCAGGGTCCGGCTTTTTTAGTGACCAAGAATTTTTACATTATTATGCGCTGGAATCGCTCCGAATTTTATGCTTTATCTGTCGGACACTTGGCGGATCGCATCGCAGGCGCAGCTTCACTGCATCGCGTGCCGCCGGCTGATCCGGTAAAAATATCCCGGGAGCAGGTACGCCAGTTGCAAATGGATTTATCAGCGCTTGGCATTGATGCCGGAGAGCCTGATGGCATACTCGGTTCCGCTACCCGTAAGGCGATCAGCCGTTTTCAGCAGAAAACTCAGCGTATTGCCGATGGCCATTTGGACGCAGGGATTTTAATTGCCATTCGTGAGGCGGCAAGCAGCGAATTACGCTAATGCTAACGCATAAGCATAATCACTGATGGATGGTGTTTTTTACAATTCGGCACACTGGTTTCAAGTCAGCAGGTGCTTGATCGCTTCCTGCTCGGCAAGCAACTCCTGATAGCTTTTCTGCATCCTTACTTTATCAGCTTGACTCGTTTCCAATCCTTCAACGATCTTGTACCGGCCGTTCTGACAAGTGACTGGAAAACTGTATATGACACCTGGCGGTATTCCATAACAGCCGTTCGAGGGAACGCCCATTGAAACCCAATCTCCTTCCCGCGTGCCAAAAATCCAGTCCTGCATATGATTAATGATGGCATTGGCTGCGCTGGCCGCGCTGGATTTACCGCGGCGCGCTTCGATGATTGCCGCGCCGCGCTTTTGCACGGTCGGAATAAAGTGATTCTCCACCCATCCGGAGTCGGTGATAAGCGAAGAAACCTTGTCATTGCCAACAACGGCATGACTTAAATCTGGAAATTGCGTATTGGAATGATTTCCCCAAACAATCATTCGTTTGATATCCGATACCGGCACCCGGAGTTTTAACGCGACTTGCGATAGCGCGCGATTGTGATCCAATCTCAACATTGCCGAGAAGTTGCCGGGATCAAGATCGGGGGCGTTTTTTAATGTGATGTAAGCATTCGTGTTGGCAGGATTGCCAACCACCAGCACTTTGACGTTGCGTTTGGCCGCTGCGTTTAGCGCTCTTCCTTGCTCAATGAAGATGGGGCTATTGGCGGCCAGCAGGTCTTTACGTTCCATGTTTTCGCCACGCGGCCGTGCACCGACAAGTAAAACTATATCCGCATTATTAAATGCCACTTCCGGATGATCAGTGGTGATGATTTCAGACAATAAAGGGAATGCACAGTCATACAGTTCCATGACAATCGCATCGAAAAAAGGCTGTGCATCGGTTATGTCATGTAACTGCAGAATAACCGGCTGATCCTTACCTAGCATCTCACCCGCTGCAATGCGATAGAGCAGGTTATAACAAATCTGTCCGGTAGCGCCGGTAACGGCTATGCGAATAGGCGATTTCATTTTTTTCCAATCCTCGAAAAGCCACCAATAGACTGGAAAATTGGCGGTATATGGGGAAAAGTGGCCAAATTATACTGGTAATCATGCGCTCACGGAAGAGCAAGTTTGCTGAAGACAGTATTATTACAGTAGTGCGTTGATTGCATATTGAAATACATTCAGCTAAGAAAAGCAGCCCTAATTACAAGAAACGCTACTACTGGCATACGCAGCGTAGAGCAAAATCATAAGCTTGTGTTCAACCACGTAATCTTGCATCGCAACTATCGTTACGTATCATGCGAAACTTATCGGGTTGTAAGGAGAAGCTTGGATTAATCCATAATTTACTGCGCGCAACGGCGATCCGACTTTCGCTTCAACGAAATTTTCAAAAGCAGACGTCGTTTAAGTGCAAATTCAGTAACCGTTGGCATATCATGTGATTTTTGACTATCAGCTCAAAATACTCACCAAATGCAAAAACAAAAGCTATCCAATGTTGTATCGTCACTATTGTCCATAAAAGGGGATCGTATAATGAAAAACATTCTAATCATCATCTGCAGCGCTTTAATCCTGTCATCCTGCGCATGGGTTAAGGTCACATCACAAGGGGAAAGTGTGCGGTTGGTGCACGCGGCTAAAACAATCGAGTCATGTAAAAAATTAGGAAGGGTCAATGCAAAGGTTGTCAGCCATGTCATTTTCAATCGCAATGCGGATAAAGTCGCCGAGGAACTGGCTGATCTTGCACGCAACGAAGCGGCTTTGATGCGTGGCGATACGATTATTCCAATCTCGGAAATTGTCGACGGAAGACGCAGCTTCGGTGTCTATCAATGTTTCCAGCAACAGCCTCTCGAGCAGAAATAATTTTTCCTATTTTCTGCGTTTGAAAAATCCCAGTTTTTTACCGGAATCATTAGAGATTGATTAGAGATTGAGAGGCTTTTTTGCTATTGGTTGATCTGGCGAGATCCTTACCAACAGGTTACACCGCTTTCTTCTCCTGACATACACCAGAAATAATCATAGCTCCCAGTACCCGGCAAATTGCTCAAATTCACCAAAGCAATTGGAGGCCGTCATGTGTGATAAATGCCAAGAAACCATGCAGCCAGTCACCAAAAAAACGGATTTTGTCGGTACGTTGGCACAGCTTGAAGTAAAGCTTGATGCATGCCACTCCATAACTGGCTGCATACTGGAATATCTGCCAGGATCAACTGAAAACAGTACAACGGCATTTTATTTAAATGAAATCGGAAACCTTGCTTCCGCACTGGATGATATTCTCGATTTATGCCGCGGGGATGTAAAGCGCGCGTATGAGCGGCTGGAACAAGGGGCAAATCATGAGTAATGCAGAAGAACATGATAATGAAATTGTTATCAGGATTGGGGATCCTGAAATAACATCC
>JAFEEV010000133.1 GCA_018240935.1 Pseudomonadota bacterium | reverse complement strand
ATTTGATACTTTGATACTTGAGGGTTAGTGACCAGGTTTGCTGGTGCCACCATAAGGCCGTGGATCTTGTCCTTCTTTGAGACATTCACCATTACCGCCTACGCCAAACTTACAATCTTCATTCGAAGCATTGGGATCACCCATGTTGGCGTTTGAACAAGCAGCCAAGAAAACTAATAAAGTTGCAGCAAAAATTGATTTTTTCATCATTCTAATCGTTCCTTTCTCTTTAAAATACCCAAATTTAATCAGGGATTCGAGTATATAACAGAACTTCAAATATTCAAACAAGTAGTTTACTGCCCTAATCCGGGCTCACAACCACGAAGAATTTCAATCAGATAGCCACCGTATTTGTCAAACTTACGCGCGCCGATACCCGTCACCTGACGCAATTCATCTTCCGTTTTCGGGCACTGGCGCGCCAGTTCGCGCAAAGTGGCATCGTGAAAAATCACATACGCCGGGACACCGTGTTCCTTGGCCATTTTCGCCCGCCAGCTGCGCAATTGCTCCCACAGATACCGTTCGGCCTCATCCAGCAGTGCGACATCGGTGCTGAATTGCTTTCCGGATATCTGCGTTTGTTTGGTCTGCCGCCGCAATTGTATCGTTTGCTGCCCTTTCAGCACGGCGCGGCTGGCTTCAGTCAAATGTAACGCACCGTGACGTTCGCTATCCACTGTCAGCAAACCGAGCGCGACGATCTGGCGGAATATCGCGCGCCAAGTGCTCTCCGGCAAATCTTTGCCGATGCCGAAAGTGCTGAGCCGGTTATGATGCCATTCCTTGATCCGCTCGGTTGGATTGCCGCGCAAAATATCGATCAAATGCCCCGCGCCGAAAGTCTGTCCGCTGCGATAAACGCACGATAACGCCTTTTGCACTTCCACGGTGGCATCCCAGACTTGCGGCGGATTCAGACAAACATCGCAATTTCCGCAAGCTGCAGCGTCATCCGCCGCTTCACCGAAATAGCGCAGCATGCTCAAGCGGCGGCATGTGGTCGTTTCGCACAGCGACAGCATGGCTTCCAATTTGCGCGCGGCAACCTGTTTGAATTTGCGCTGCGCTTCCGATTCCTCGATCATGCGCCGCTGTTGAATGACATCGCCGAGACCGTACACCATCCAGGCGTCGGCTGCTTGCCCGTCGCGCCCGGCGCGGCCGGTTTCCTGGTAGTAGCCTTCAATGCTGCGGGGCAAATCGAGGTGCGCGACAAAACGCACATCGGGTTTATCGATTCCCATGCCAAAAGCGATGGTGGCGACCATGACGATGCTCTCCTCGCGCAAAAACCTTTCCTGATTCAGGCTGCGTTCCTGCATGCTCATGCCGGCGTGGTAGGCAACCGCGCGCAAACCCTGTGCAGTCAGCCACGCTGCCGTTTCCTCGACTTTTTTGCGCGACAGGCAATACACGATACCGGCGTCGCCGGGGTGCTCGGTCCGCAGGAAAGTCAATAATTGCGCCCGGCTGTTGGTTTTATCGATGATCTGATAGCGAATATTCGGCCGGTCAAAACTGGACACGAATATCCTGGCTTCATCCAATCCCAGCCGTTCGATGATTTCCTTGCGGGTGTCCATATCCGCCGTAGCGGTGAGGGCAATGCGCGGCACTTGCGGGAAACGCTCGTGCAAAACCGATAATTGGATGTACTCCGGGCGGAAATCATGCCCCCATTGCGAAACGCAATGCGCTTCATCGATGGCAAACAAAGCAATGGGTATGCGTGAGATCAGATTTAAAAAGCGCGCCGTCAACAACCGCTCCGGCGCGACATACAACAGATCGTATTCGCCAGCCAGAAGCTTTTGCTCAACTTCCGCCGCTTCCTGCAACGATAACGAGGAATTCAACACCGCCGCGCGCACCCCGATTTCATGCAACGCCGCCACTTGATTCTGCATCAAAGCAATCAGCGGAGACACGACGATAGCGGCGCCGTCGCGCAATAAAGCCGGGATTTGATAGCATAGCGACTTGCCGCCGCCCGTCGGCATCAGCACCAAACAATCGCCGCCGCTGGCAAGATGTCCGATCACTTCCGCTTGCTGCCCGCGAAATGCGGGATAACCGAAAACTTCCTTGAGTATGTTAAGTGCGCTGGGCATTCCGGGTGTAACTGCTGAATTTTCCAATTTTTTGAATCTCGCGCGCTGTTTCGCGGTTCTGAAAAAACAGAGCGGGTTAATGTGCGAATCGTAAAGACTTAGCGCGCGATAGTACAGTAGAATGCACGCCCTGACACCGGTCAAGTTGCAATCGATTAACCGATTGAATAATACCCGGATGTATCGTTTCAGATTCATTCACGGGATTGTGCTGGTATAATTCTATTTAAATACTTCTTTATTTATACAATTTGTGACGCAAGTCTGGAGAGAAAAATGGTGGTAGCTGATGTTTTGAAATTGATTCAAGACAATGAAGTTAAATTTATTGATTTACGCTTTACCGATACCAACGGCAAAGAACATCATGTTACCGTACCCGCCCATACCTTTGATGCCGATAAATTCGAGGACGGCCATCCTTTTGACGGCTCATCAATCGGCGGCTGGAAAGGCATTCAAGCATCGGATATGTTGTTGATCCCCGATCCGGATACCGCCAATATGGATCCTTTCATGGATGAACCGACATTGCTGATGACGTGCGACGTAGTTGAACCGGCCGACGGCAAGGGCTATAGCCGCGACCCGCGCTCGCTGGCCAAACGGGGTGAAATTTACTTAAAATCGACCGGTATCGGCGATGTCGCTTACTTCGGTCCGGAACCGGAGTTTTTCATTTTCGATTCGGTGCGCTGGCATACCGGCATGTCCGGATGTTCGGTCAAAATCGAATCCGAGGAAGCCGCCTGGAGTTCCGCGATCAAATACGAAAGCGGCAATATCGGTCACCGTCCGTCCATCAAAGGCGGTTACTTTCCCGTGCCACCGGTCGATTCGCTACAAGACATCCGTTCCGCGATGTGCCTGACACTGGAAGATATGGGTATCGGTGTCGAAGTGCATCACCATGAAGTCGCCACCGCCGGTCAATGTGAAATCGGCACCCGTTTCAACAGTCTGGTCAAACGCGCGGACTGGAATCAAGTGCTCAAATACGTCATTCACAATGTCGCGCACTCGTACGGCAAAACGGCGACTTTCATGCCCAAGCCGATCGTCGGCGACGCCGGATCCGGCATGCATGTGCATCAATCGATCTGGAAAGACGGCAAGAATTTATTTTCCGGTAACGGTTATGCCGGTTTATCGGAAATCGCGCTGTATTACATCGGCGGTATTCTGAAGCATGCCAAGGCGCTGAATGCGATCTGTAATCCCAGCACCAATTCGTACAAACGATTGGTCGCCGGATTTGAAGCGCCGGTCAATCTGGCTTATTCCGCCAGCAACCGCTCTGCAGCCATCCGTATTCCGCATACCAGCAGCCCCAAAGGACGGCGTATCGAGGTTCGTTTCCCCGACCCGACAGCCAATCCTTATCTGGCGTTTACCGCGCTGATGATGGCCGGGCTCGATGGCATTCAGAATAAAATCCACCCCGGCGACCCGATGGATAAGAATCTGTACGATCTGCCGCCGGAAGAAGCGGCCAAAGTGCCCAATGTCTGCGCATCGCTGGACGAAGCGCTGGATAGTCTGGACAAAGACCGCGATTTCCTGATTCGCGGCGGCGTCTTCTCCAATGACATGATCGATGCGTATATTCAATTAAAAATGGATGAAGTGATTTTGCTGAGAATGACCACGCACCCGGTTGAATTCGATCTGTACTACAGCCTGTAACCGTAGCGATTAAAAAATCAGAATATAACCGCATGCCAGCAGTTGCAGGATCGTCATACATGAAAAAGTAAAATGGCGCTGCGTAATAAACAGGATTTATTTGCTCTTTTTTTGCTTTTCGTTAGATCAATCATTGGTAAACTTATCGGACTGTGGTAATCGTTATCAACATTCTTCTAGCTAAATATGAAAACCAAAACAGTATTTATCCTAGCAGCCCTTATTTTTCTGTCTCCTATACCGCAAGCAACCGCTCAGACAAACATCTATAAGCATGTCGATAAAGATGGCAATATCACGTTTACCAACCGGCGTATCCCGAACGCGGAAAAAATATCGATCGCTTCTTATTCGAGAGATTCCGGCTCCAGTTCGACACGATTGCAATCCGCCGGGAATGCGCCACGCGTAAAAGACACGACGCAAAAAGAGCGCGATACGACGCGCCGTCAAATCCTGCAAAAAGAGCTGGTGACTGAAGAAAAGCATTTCACTGAAACCCGAATACATTTGGATCAATTCAGTAATGATCCTGAAGCGGGCGGTTTTCAGGAGAAAATCGTGCAGCTTAGAAATAAACTGTTCCTGCACCAAAGAAATATCACAGCGCTGAAAAAAGAACTTGCCAGGCTATAGCTGTTCTAAAAATCACGAATAGCTAACGAGGTTTGATTGATGAAAAGAACTACCGGTTTGTTTGCCGCCTTGTTTTTTCTTTCCTGTTCGATTCAGGCCGGCGTTTACAAGCATGTCGATGAACACGGCAATGTGACCTACTCCAATGTGCCTTCCGGCAATGCCAAAAAAATTGCTTTACCGCCGCTAGTCGTGGTGCCATCGGTGGATTCCGGCGACGTCGAAGAAAGAATCGCAAAACGCCGTGAAACGATGAAGCTCGAAGAACAGCGCGAACAAATTCAAAGCAAAATAACGGCAGAAGAAAAACGTCTCGGCGAACTGAAAAGTGAATACAAAGACGGCAACCCGGATCGCCTGGGCAGCGAGCGCAATTACCAGCGCTATCTGAATCGCGTCGAGCGGATGCGGGAAGAAATCGATGCCCGGGAGAAAAATATCAATGGCTTGAAAAAAGAACTCCAGGAATTATCCGGCAGCGGTAAGTAATCCCGACTTACAACGATAATTCCGCCATCACCGGCGCATGATCGGATGGGCGCTCCAGCTTGCGCACCGCTTTATCAATAACGCACCTTGCACAAGCACCGGCCAGTTCATCGCTCAATAAGATGTGATCGATGCGTAATCCCCGGTTCAGGCGGAAAGCCATCATGCGGTAATCCCACCAGGTATACGACTTCTCCGCTTGTTCGAACAAGCGGAAACTATCCGCCAGTCCCAATTTCAACAAATCGTTGAACGCTGCGCGCTCCGGCTGACTGCACAATACTTTTCCCTGCCATAGCTGCGGATCGTACACATCGCGATCTTCCGGTGCGATATTGAAATCGCCCAAGATCGCCAGTTTTTTGTAATCTTTCAGTTCCTGTTGCAACCACTCGGTCAGAGCCGGCAGCCAGCGCAATTTATAGCCGTATTTCTCCGACTCAACGGTATCGCCGTTCGGCACATACACGGAAATGACGCGCACATCGTCATACGTTGCCGCTATGACCCTTTTTTGTTCGTCGGCAAACTTCGGT
>JAFEEV010000132.1 GCA_018240935.1 Pseudomonadota bacterium | reverse complement strand
TGTCGCAAATCAGCGGTTGCTGCACTTTCAGGCCGACGCGCGCGATATCGTTCATTTTTAGCGTACTCGCAGCTTCCTCGCTCAATGTATTGACATCAACACGATAATCGATCCGCCCGATGACGGCTTTAACAACGCGCGTAGTCTGTTTAATCAGATATTTCCGGCTCGGATCGAGCGGCTGCTCGGAGAGCCAGCACAGCATCGCGTCGAACGCTTTGGTGACTTGCGGGGTATCGCCGGTCTTCACCAGCATATCGCCGCGGGAAATATCCACATGGTCTTCTATGGTCAGCGTAACCGATTGCGGCGCAAACGCCTCTGCGACCGGTCCTTCGTACACGAGAATTTCTTTGATGCGCGAGCTCAGGCCCGACGGCAGCACGGTAACGGCATCGCCTGTCCGCACCGCGCCCGATTCAATCCGCCCCATGTAACCGCGGAAATCATGCAATTCCTTCGTTTGCGGACGGCACACCCATTGCACCGGGAAACGGAAATCCTCCCGGTTGATGTCGTCCTCGATGGATACTGTTTCGAGCAAATCCATCAGCGTGGAGCCTTGGTACCAATCCAGATGATCGCCGCGTTCAACGACCATGTCGCCATTCAGCGCCGACATCGGGATATAGACGATATTTTGCAGCTTAAGCTTGTCTGAGAAGGCATTGAAGTCGCTGCAAATTTTCTCGAAAACCGCTTGTGAATAATCCACCAGATCCATTTTATTGACCGCCACCACCAGATGCGGAATTCCGACCAAGCTGGCCAAATAGGCATGACGCCGCGATTGCGTCAGCACACCTTTGCGCGCATCGATCAGGATAATCGCCAGATTCGCAGTCGAGGCGCCGGTCACCATATTACGGGTGTATTGCTCGTGCCCCGGCGTATCGGCGATGATGAATTTGCGTTTGGGCGTAGCAAAATAGCGGTAGGCTACATCGATGGTAATTCCTTGTTCCCGCTCCGCTTGCAAACCGTCGGTCAGCAGCGATAAATCGACGCCCTCCGCGCCGCGTTTACGCGTGGTATTGGTAATCGACGTCAGCTGATCTTCAAAAATAGACTTCGAATCGTGCAGCAAGCGGCCAATCAACGTGCTCTTGCCGTCATCCACGCTCCCGGCGGTAATAAAACGCAACAATCCGGTTTGATCAAGTGAGATTTTTTCAATCGCCGGCATTTGGAAACCTTATGGAAATGAGTAGTACCATGGAAAAAATTATTAGGAATTGATTGATTGCACCCGGGCATGCTTGGATCAGTCAACGTAACTGACTCAGCTGCTTTTTAGAAGTATCCCTCTTTCTTGCGCAACTCCATCGATGCTTCCGATGTTTGATCGTCCATGCGCGTCGCGCCGCGTTCGGTAATCCGCGTCATCGCGGTTTCCGCAATGATCGCCTCGACCGTCGCCGCCTCTGATTCCACCGGGCAGGTGCAGCTCATGTCACCGACGGTGCGGAAACGCACCATAATGCGCTCGGTTTTTTCCCCCGCCTGCGGCTGCACCAGGTGAGAAACCGGCAGCAAACCGGCGGCGCGGCGGATCACCTCGCGCGTATGAGCGAAATAAATCTCCGGCACTTCCAGTTGCTCGCGCGCGATATATTCCCAGACATCCAGCTCGGTCCAGTTGCTGATCGGGAATACGCGGATATTCTCTCCCGGATGTGTGCGGGTGTTATAAATATCCCATAATTCCGGGCGCTGATTCTTCGGATCCCATTGCCCGAACTCGTCACGGAAAGAAAAAATCCGCTCCTTGGCGCGCGCTTTCTCTTCATCGCGGCGCGCACCGCCGATACAAGCGTCGAATTTGAATTCCGCGATCGCGTCCAGCAACGTCACCGATTGAAAAGCATTACGGCTTTGCGTTTCGGAACGCAACACCACGCGGCCCATTTTGATCGAATCCTCCATGCTGCGCACAATCAGCCGCTCGCCCAGTTCTTTTGCGCGATGATCGCGGAACGCGATGACTTCGGGAAAGTTGTGCTCGGTATCGATATGCATCAGCGGAAACGGGAAGCGGCCGGGGCGGAAAGCCTTCTCAGCCAGACGCAACAAAACGATCGAGTCCTTACCGCCGGAAAACAACAAAACGGGATTAGCACATTCCGCCGCCACTTCACGCATGATATGGATGGCTTCGCTTTCCAGCGCATCCAAATGGGTAAAGGGATGGTTACTCATTTTCTTTCTCTCGACAAACTAGATTTAGTCAATTCCAAACCGGCCAAGGCCAGGTGCAAGAAAACCTTACTGGATAGGCCGCACTACTTGATGGGCACAACCTTGGAGGTATGCAGACCGCATTCTTTGGTTTCCGGGGCTTCCCACCACCAGCGCCCGGAGCGGATATCCTCCCCGGGTGTGATGGCACGGGTGCAAGGCGCGCAGCCAATGCTGGGATAAAATTTGTCATGCAGCTTGTTATAAGGCACATCGTAGTGCTTAAGGTATTCCCAGACTTCCGCATTGGTCCAATCCAGCAATGGGTTTACCTTCTGCATGCGATTGTCCGGATCATAAGCCGACACTTTCAAATTCGAGCGTGTCGATGCCTGTTCGCTTCGGATGCCAGTCACCCAGGCGCGTTTGCCCTGCAAGGCGCGGCGCAACGGCTCGACTTTACGGATATGACAACAGGCCTTACGCAACTCGATACTGTCATAAAACCCGTTGACGCCGTGTTCGGCGACATAGGCCTCAACCTGCTTCACATTGGGAAAATAGATACGCAACGGCGTTTTATAGCGCTCCCGCACGATCTGCATCAAATCATAAGTCTCTTGCGGCAAGCGCCCGGTATCCAGACTGAATATTTCAATCGCGAGCTGATGGCGGTCGATGATATCGGTCAACACCATATCCTCGGCGCCCAGGCTGTTGGCAAAAGCAACCGGAGAAAAGTCGCGAATGGTTTCGGTCAGAACCGCAACAACCTGATCTACTTTTTGTTGCAAGCCGCTCATTGACTGCTTTCCGTCTGATTTCCTTTACGTTGCACGCGGCGGAACAGCGGCAGTTTCGGATCAAAAGAAGTTTGATACACCTCGGAAAAATCGTTTAATCCTTTTAAGGCATCTTCAATTTTCCGATCCGGACGCGGCGCGAAGGCGTCAAAGCCCACACGCTGCATATAGAACAACTGATCGCGCAACACATCGCCAATCGCGCGCAATTCCCCGGTATAACCCAAGCGCGCGCGCAGATTGAACGCAATCGAATAACCGCGGCCATCGGAAAATTTGGGAAAATCCACCGCAATCACGGCGAACTTGCCGATATCGCCTTGCAATTCTTCAGGACGCTCATCGCTCGCCAGCCACACGCCGATTTCCGTGCGTTGCTGCAATGCGCCGCGTTGCGCTTGCCATACTTTCAGCGGAACAATCACTTTTCCTGCCGCGACTTGAACGCTTTCGGCCGCCTCATTTTCTTGCAGCCGCAGCACCGTCCAATCATCCGCAACAATGGCTTTATTCTTGATAATCATATTCTAATCAGAACCTCGGTGAGAAATACGGCACATCATATTGCGCCGGCACCACGATATGCTTGCCGGCGACTTCTTCTTCCTGCACATCGAAATCAGCCGCATACACATGATCCTTGAACGGCGCATGGCCGATACGGCGCACCGTATCGATAAAGCGTTCGGCTTCGGTACGTTCGCGCAGATAGACTTGAATCAGCCGTTCGATCACTTCCGGCACCTGATGGAAAGTAAAGGACGGACCGATAATTTTGCTGATCGAACTATCGTTACCCTCCGCACCGCCGATCGACACCTGATACCACTCGTCGTGATCTTTCTTCTCCACGCCGGTAATGCCGATATTGCCGATATGATGCTGCCCGCAGGCATTGACGCAACCGGAGATGTTCAGCGTGATCTCACCAATATCATATTGATAATCCAAATCTTCGAAACGCTCGGCGATCAGTTTAGCCAAAGGAATCGATCGCGCATTGGCCAGGGTGCAAAATTCCGCGCCCGGACAACTGATAATGTCCGTCAGCATCCCGATATTCGGGGTGGTTAACTCTTGCGCCGAGGCTTCCTGCCATAAACTGACCAAATCCTTTTTCCGCACGTCCGCCAGCACCAGGTTTTGTTTATGCGTGATGCGCAATTCGCCGAAACTGTAGCGGTCCGCCAGATCGGCAACAAAATCCATTTGCTCGGCCGTTGCATCGCCGGGCGCATTGCCCGGTTTTTTCAAGGACAGAACTACGATCGCGTAACCGGGAACCCGGTGCGGTCTCACGTTACGTTGCAGCCAATGCGAGAATGAACGGCTATCGGCTTTGAATTCATTCAGCCTGGAATCGTGATCGGGCAACGTTTCGTACGCCGGATCGGTAAAGAACGACGCGACACGATCGACTTCCTCTCTGGTCAACGTACCCGGACCGTCCTTCAAATCCGCCCAGTCGGCTTCCACTTGACGCTTGAACTCATCGATTCCCAGCGCTTTAACCAAAATCTTGATGCGCGCCTTATATTTGTTGTCACGGCGGCCATATTGGTTATACACCCGCAGAATCGATTCCACATAGGTCAAAATATGCTGCCAGGGCACAAATTCACAGATTTCAGTACCGATAATCGGTGTGCGCCCCAAGCCGCCGCCGACCAGCACGCGGAAACCGGTTTCGCCTTGTGCATTTTTCGTTACCGCCAAACCGATGTCATGGGCATAAATCGCTGCGCGATCTTCCCGCCCGCCGCTGATGGCGATCTTGAATTTACGCGGCAAAAAGGCAAACTCCGGATGAAATGTGCTCCATTGGCGCAGGATTTCGGCGTACGGGCGCGGATCGGCCACTTCGTCTTGCGCCACGCCGGCAAATTCGTCCGAAGTGATGTTACGCACACAATTACCGGATGTCTGAATGGCATGCATCTGCACCGAAGCCAGATCGGCGAGAATAGCCGGCGTATCCTGCAATTTGAGCCAATTGAATTGAATGTTCTGGCGTGTCGTGAAATGCCCGTAACCGCGATCGTACTTGCGCGCGATATGCGCAAACATGCGCATCTGCTGCGCTGATATCAGACCGTACGGCACCGCAATCCGCAGCATGTAGCCATGGATTTGCATATAGAGACCATTTTGCAGCCGCAACGGCATAAATTCCTCCTCGGTCAATTCTCCGGAAAGACGGCGGCGCACCTGATCGCTGTACTGTTTGACACGTTCATCCACAATTTTCTGATCATATTCATCATAGCGATACATTGTTGATTTCCTCGCTTAGTAGTTCAAAGACGCTCAGTAAAAATTACCTCAAGACTCCGTTGTTGGCGTGTAATGCTTCGACACCGGCAGCAACAGCGCGGCATCCAATGGGAATTTGGCGCCATATTTCAGGATATGGTTCACGTCATCATCTTCATCATGCCTCAGCGCCATGCCGATATACGCATGCTCGCCGCTTTCCCCGACCACGATGCCAATCCGTCCGCCGCAACCATTAAACCACGTCACTTGTTTCGGCTTATTCTCAATGTTTGTACTCATTAATCAATCAATCCTCGTTTCAGTAAATGGGAAATTGCCGCAACCCGCCATGGATCGGCAACCCGCCACCCCAGCCGCTCAGCTTTTATTCTGGCGTACAGAACAGCTCCCTGCTTATTAATTTTTTTGAACACACCGCAATCGTATTGGCCAATCATCGCCGGCATTTTTACTGCCTTTGAATACATAGTCACTATTGAAGCTTTGCGTAATTTGTTATTTTATCAAAAAATCCGGAGGCAATCGCCTGTAACTTGCCACGGCAATCAATCCCGGTATGTATGATAAATGAAACTGATCAGAGAACCTGATAGAAAAAATCTTGCAACCGTATTTTTCCTTTTTAACTGCCGGGCATAATAACAATACCCATTTATAAATCAAAATAATATTATATTAGATATATATAATCATTTTTTATTAGCAGGCACAACTCATGAAACTTCAGCAACTTCGCTATTTATGCGAAACCGCCAATCAGGATATGAATTTATCCAGAGCAGCCAAAAATCTGCACACCTCTCAACCCGCCATCAGCAAGCAGATCCAATTGCTCGAACAAGAACTCGGTGTCGATATCTTCTTGCGCAACGGCAAACGGATTGTAAAAATAACGCCGCCCGGACAACTGATCATACAAACCGCTGTCAGAATGCTGCGCGATGCCGACAATCTCAAAAAAATCGCCCAGGAATTCACCAACGAAGCCGGCGGCACATTGACCATCGCAACCACTCACACCCAGGCGCGTTATTCATTACCCCAGGTAATTAAACGATTTACCGCGCGCTACCCGAAGGTCAAACTCATTTTACGGCAAGGCAATCCGACGCAGATCGCCAGTTTGGTTTCTTCAGGAGAAGCGGACATAGGCATCGCCACCGAAGCACTGGAACAATACCCGGAACTGGTCATGCTGCCCTGTTATCAATGGAACCGGTGCATCATCGTTCCGCCCAAGCACCCGTTGCTGAAATTAAAAAAACTCACACTCGAAGCAATCAACCAATACCCTATCATCACCTATGATTTCGCTTTCACCGGCCGCACAAAAATCAATAAGGCATTCGCCAGCCGAGGACTGGAACCCAATGTGGTACTCACCGCAATCGACTCTGACGTAATCAAAACCTACGTGGAACTGGGATTGGGCGTTGGCATCCTAGCCAACATGGCGTTCGATGCCAAACGCGACAAGAATTTGAGATCGATCGACGCCAGCCATCTGTTTGAACCCAGCACGACACGCATCGGCATCAGCCGCAACAGCTACATCCGCAGCTATATTTTCGATTTTATCGAAATGTTCGCGCCGCATCTCGATCACGCCAGTATTCAAGCAAAATTGGAAAGCGGCAAATGCGGCGATCATGAGCCTGCAAGTTGATTCCCGCCGGAATTGAAAGTACGATGACTGGCGCAGCAGTGCTCGACCCAAAAAGATAAGCGCTCAATCACCTACTGAGGTCAAATCATGAAAACGATCCTGAGTTTGCTTTCGCTATTATTCGTTCTGGTCATCTTCGCTCTCAGCTCCGGCGCCTATAATATGGCGGCCACCGAAAAGCACTGGGCCGTCACGGAAAAAATCATCGAGTGGGTGCGTGAAAGCTCCATCGAAGCACGCGCCAAAAATCTGGCCGTGCCTGCTTTGGACGATAAAGAGCGGCTGCTGAAAGGCGCTACTCACTACGACGCCATGTGCCCGGTCTGTCATCTTGCACCCGGCTTGAAACCCACCGAACTCTCGGCGGGTTTATATCCCCAGCCGCCGGTGTTTCATCAGCGCCAGCCAATCACCGATCCAGCCGAAAAACAGGATCGCGCCAAAAAATACTTCTGGGTGATAAAAAACGGTTTGAAAATGACCGCGATGCCGGCTTGGGGACTCAGTCACGATGACGATTCGATCTGGGCGATGGCTGCTTTCATCCTTGCAATGGGCCGAATGACACACGAGCAATACCAAGAGCTCGTCCATTCAGCCGAAAATCACACCCATACGCACGACCATGGACATGACGAGCATTGACCGGGAAAATTTGATTTCCTCAGCAATCTCCGCTCAACTGATCGCACACTACACACAGTCGCATTACCGGGTCGGCGCCACGGCTGAATCCATAACGCTGAGAATCGATCAATACTCAGCGCCGCTCGCGCAATTTTTGACCGCATCCCATCAATCATGCGCTGCGATCATCAGCGCCTATAATCCCTGTAGCGAATTATTAAGCGACGCGGAAAATTTGGCGGCTCATGAAGCGCTGGGAAATTTCCTGATACGCCATGCCTATCCGGCCATCGAAAGTTTGAATATTGACCCGGCTGACGCATGGCCTGCGGAAAAAAGTTTTTTTATTCCCGGCATCGATATCAACACCGCGAAATCACTAGGGCGGCAATTTCGCCAAAATGCGATCGTCTGGATAGATCGTGATGCAATTCCTCGCTTGATCTTGCTGCGCTGAAGCGCGAAAAATGGATTATGTGCGGCAACAGGAAGTCTTTTGAAATTATCCAAAACATTTAAGGTCGAAAAATTCCGTATAGCTGGCAATGCAAACCCGATGCTATACTCAATTCTTTAATAACAGTTTGGGAGACAAAACGATGAAGAAAACACTCACCTTTCTGACTTTGGCTTTTCTCAGTTTCGGATTGCTCGCCTTTGATGCGGAAGCAAAACGCATGGGTGGCGGCAAAAATGTAGGTACGCAACGCCAATCAGTCAATCAGCAGCAGGCAGCACCCAACAAACCGTCCTCCACGGCGGCGGCACCGGCAGCAGCGTCTGCTGCCGGCGGCAGCAAGTGGGGCGGCGCGCTGGCCGGTCTCGCGGCTGGCGGCTTGCTGGCGGCGCTCTTCATGGGCGGCGCGTTTGAAAACGTCAACATGATGGATTTTGTGGTTCTGGCGCTGCTGATCGGCGTTGTTTTCTTTATCATCCGCATGCTGCGCAAACCCAGAAGCGAGGGGCACGCGTCTTCGATGCAATATTCTGGAATGAATACCGGCACGCAGGACCGTTTTACCCCGCCGCCGTTTAGTTCAACCGCAGAAACAGCGAGCGGTGAGGCAGGCACAGCGCAGCGTCAACCGGCCATCCCGGCGGATTTTCAAGTGGAGCCTTTCATTCGCAACGCCAAAGCTTCATTTATCCGCTTGCAAGCCGCACACGACCGTGGCGATACCAGCGAGATCCGCGACTATACGACACCGGAAATGCTGGCGGAAATAAGCCAGCAAATCAAAGAAAGAGGCGACGCGCAGCAAAAATCCGAAGTCATGTTCATTGACGCCCATTTGCTGGAAGTTGAAACAACCGCGGACATGGCCATCGCCAGCGTGCGTTTTACCGGTCAGTTGCGTGAATTGCCGAACGGTGAACCGGAAGCCTTCGACGAAATCTGGCATGTGCAGAAAGATCTGAAAGATCCGGATGCCACCTGGTTATTGGCTGGAATTCAGCAAGTTTCGTAAATTCCGCAGCACTGCAACATTGAATCAAAACCCGATCGGATCACTCGTTTGCAACGTTGTGTCCGATCGGAGCGAACCCTCGATAGCACTCCATACCCATTCCGGCCGATTTCCGGTACGCCTTAACTGAATCGGCGCCATGTACACGAGATTATCAAAACTTGTCATGGTCTTGGCCTTTGCACTATATGCTTCGCTGGTGGCCTGCGGCAATCTGAC
Source organism: Pseudomonadota bacterium (assembly GCA_018240935.1). Classification (GTDB taxonomy): domain Bacteria; phylum Pseudomonadota; class Gammaproteobacteria; order Burkholderiales; family Nitrosomonadaceae; genus Nitrosomonas. Next base: position 202 of record JAFEEV010000132.1, on the reverse strand, counting down.
CGATTACAACTCCAATTTCACGCTGGTAGCGCATGTGCTGACGATGGATACCACGCTTCCCGGCAATCAGGGATTGTGGCGGGCCATCCATACTCCAGCCATTCATCACACTGTTTACGGTCTCATAATCGGCGCTGAACTCGTCATCGCCGCGCTATGCTGGTGCGGCGGCTTTCGATTATACAAAAACATCAGGAACCCT
>JAFEEV010000131.1 GCA_018240935.1 Pseudomonadota bacterium | reverse complement strand
GACCAGATCGGCCACTTGTCCGGGCACCCTGACCAGGTACTGCTCACCGCTTTTTTCGATATAACCCGCGCCGACGTTCAGATTGTTGCGCTCCAAGGCAACCACGAGATCTTGCAGCGTCAAGCCGAATGAAAGCAGCTTCTCCGGATACGGCGCGACATGAAATTGTTTAACGTAACCACCGACCGAGTTGACCTCCGTAACCCCTTTCACCATGCGCATGCGCGGTTTGATGATCCAATCCTGCAATTCGCGCAAATCCATGGATGTATACGGTGTGCCATCCGCTTTGCGCGCTGCGGGATCGGCATCGATCGTCCACATGAAAATTTCACCCAAGCCGGTGGAAATCGGCCCCATCGCCGGGACGATTCCGGCCGGCAAACGGCTGCGAACTTCCTGGATACGCTGACTAACCAGTTGCCGCACCAGGTAAATGTCGGTGCCATCCTTAAAAATCACCGTCACTTGCGACAGACCGTAGCGCGACAAGGAGCGGGTGTATTCGAGACCGGGTAGCCCGGACATCGCCATCTCGATCGGAAACGTGATGCGCTGTTCGGCTTCCAGCGGAGAATAACCGGGCGCTGTGGTATTGATTTGCACCTGCACGTTGGTAATGTCCGGCACCGCGTCGATCGGCAGTTTCATGTAGTTGTACATGCCGAATGCGGCCATCGCCAGCACCGCCAGCAATACCAGCCCGTGCTGGTATATCGACGTTTTCAAAATGCGTTCAAACATGATTTTTCCTTGGGTAGCGCGTTCTTAGGATTGGCTAATGGTCATGCGACGCACCGGCTTTATCGATATCGGCCTTGATGGCGAAGCTATTGCCGGAAGCATAGTGTTCGCCGGCAGAGAACCCTTTCAATACTTCCACCATTTTGCCGTCACTGCGGCCCAGTTCCAGCGGACGCGCTTCGAAATAACCGCCGTAGCGGCCGAATACCACAGCCGAGTCGCGAAATGTCTGAATGGCTTGCGCGGAAACCGCGACCGGCACTTCGATTTCGTCCGACACCAATTCAACGCTGACAAACATGCCGGGATGCCAGCGGCCATCCTGGTTATCCAGAATGACCCGCGCCGTAGCCGTACGCGTCTGCCCGCCGATCAGAGTGGTGATGTACGTGACGACGCCTTCGCCTTCGACATCGTACGCAGTCGCCTTGACCGCGGCTTTCTGCCCGACCCGGACGATGCTCAGATCCTTCGGATACACCGTAATGGCGGTCCAGACCGTCGACATGTCGGCCACGGTGAAAATGGTGATATCGTCTTTCAGCGCGGCGCCTAGCGCCACCGTTCTGGAAACGATGAGTCCCGAAATCGGCGCGCGAACTTCATAGCGGATCAATTCTTTTGCCGGCAATCCCGCTTCGGGACGCACGCCGAGCGCTTTGAGCTTTTCCGCCGCCAGATCGGAACCGATCTTGGCTTCGTTCAACGCCAATTCGGCCGCGAGATAATCCTGCTTGGCGGAAATCTTTTCTTCCCACAACTGCTTTTCCCGCTGATAAACCGTGCGCGCCAGCGCCAGCCGCTTCTGCGCCGCCATGTACTGGCTATTCAAATCCGCCAGCATTTGACTTTCGATCACCGCCAGCACATCGCCTTTTTTCACCATCTGACCCGGTTCAAAATTCACCGCGGTCACCACCCCCGGCAAACGCGGCACCACTTGCACGGTGCGGTCGGGATTAAACACAATCTCGCCCGGCAATTTGAGCGTGGATTTGATGATCGCCGGTCCGGCCGTTTGTATTTCGACACCGATCGTTTTCAGCATGTCATCGGTCATTTCCACACGGGCTTCGACTTGACTGAAGCCCCAGCGGTATGTCCGGCCATTGTGTTCGGCGGCGATCGCCAAATCGAACGAATGCGGTTCTTCGATTACTTGATCGCCCAGCAGGTAATCCGCTTCCGGCGCAAATTTGATCAGTTGTATCGGTGCGCCGAGGCGCGACAATGAAATTGAAACCTTGGCAGCGGACGGCGCAAGCGGCTTGCCGTTCTCATACAGATAAACACGGAACTGCGGCGGCACGCCTTTTTCAAAAATCGTCAATTCCAAGCCGAAGCGATCACTGGTAAACAGCTTGCCCCCTCTCGGTCCAATATCCGGCTGACGCTCTCCGGTTTTATTATCGGCACCGGCAACCGCTGTTTCCGCAGGTACCGCGGAAGGTTTTTCCAGCGTCAAAATCAATCCGCCCAGTACGATGCCTATGGCGATCACAATCAGGATGGGCATTAAACGCGCTTTATTCATCATTTGATCCATTTTTCTCACCGCTACCTGCTAACGTTCGTTGATTTCATGTTGGGTTTGATGCTCTCGATCGGTGCTGCGATCAGGCGTTCGATATCGTTGATCAGCCGCTGATAGTTCGCCAGCGCGCGCACGTAGAGCAATTGATTCTGAAACAGCACCCGCTGCGCATCGAGCAACTCCAGCAAACCGAATTTGCCCAGCTCATAACCTCTGCGCATCACATTGAAGGCGCTCTTGGCGCCGGGCAAAATTTCGTCGCGTAGAATATTGATCTCATTCCAAACGGCCGACATGGCCTCGTACGATTGCGCCAGCTCGGTTCTGAGCCGCACTTCCATCGCCTCTTGCTCGTCGACGGCCTTATCCACGCGCTGATACGCTTCTTTCAGATTGCCTTGATTGCGATCGAATAACGGCAATGGAATCATCACACTCGCCACGGCTGTGGTGCCGCCTAATTGGGCATGATGCACAGCTCCTGCATTCAGGGTCAGATTTGGGATGCGGCGGGTTTGCTCTACTTCGAGCAGCGCTTTGCGATGCTCGATATTCTTCAAGGCGCGCAGCGCCATTGGATTTTCCAGAACACGCGCTTGCAGTATTTGGTAGTCAGGCGGCGCAATGGCCGTTTCCAGCGTCCCTAAGGCTTTGGCAAACTGCGGCGTAACGCTATCCCATAACAAGGCCAGCCGTTTCCGCGCCGACGCCAGATCCCGCTGCGCTTGCTCAAATTCGATGCGTGCCGTGGATAATCCGACTTTGGCTCTGGTTTCTTCGATGGGCGGCACCTTGCCTGCCTGCACCCGCAGCACCACCGTGTCCACCACATTCTGCGCCAGCTGTCTGGTTTCTTCCGCCAGCTTGAGCCGTTCCTGACCGGCCAGCACTTCGGTGAATACATTCGCCACGCGCGCGATGATTTCGATGCGCCTGGATTCATAATCCCTGGCGGCCAGCTCCTCGTTCAGCCGGGCGGCGCCGACCCGGGCGGCGCGCTTGCCGCCCAGCTCGATCAACTGGCCGATACGGATGGTGGTCAACTGCTGGACCACTTCCTGCGATACCGAGTCCTGTGAATTGAT
>JAFEEV010000130.1 GCA_018240935.1 Pseudomonadota bacterium | reverse complement strand
TCGCGCATATCGGCCAAAGGAATATCGCCAGCATGATCTCGGGAGAGATTATGGCCATCGGCATCATCTCGCTGATTTTAATTCTGGTACTGCGTTCGGTTGAGCTGGGCCTGATCAGTTTAATCCCGAATTTGATTCCTGCCGCCATTGCATTCGGTTTATGGGGATTGATCGTCGGTCAGGTAGGGCTTGCAGCTTCGGTGGTGGCAGCCATGACGCTTGGAATTCTGATCGATGACACCGTCCACTTTCTCAGCAAATACCAGCATGCCAGAAAACAACTCAATCTGACACCGGAAGACTCCATCCGCTACGCTTTTGCCACGGTAGGCAGCGCCCTATGGATTACTTCCGCTGTGCTGATCATGGGATTTTCCCTGTTCGCGTTTTCCAGTTTCAAAATCAACAACGAAATGGGCATGCTCACTTCAACCATCTTCGGTTTGGGTTTGTTCGCCGAATTCCTGTTGCTTCCCCCGCTGCTACTGACCTTGGAGTCATGGAAAAGCCACTGGGCCAGATCTTCCCGGCCTGTCATCACTAAATTTTAAAAGGAGAAACCCATGAAAAAAATCTTTTACCTAATCAGCCTTTTCTTCAGCATGAGCGCCACGCTTCATGCCATGACCGACGAAGAAAAAGGTTACGCCATCAATCGCGAAGTCGAACGCCGCGACAGCGGTTTTGGCGACAGCATTCATGATGCCTTGATGGTATTGCGCAATGCGCAAGGCGATGAAAGCAAGCGCGAGTTTACCTACAAGACGCTGGAAATGACCGGTGACGGCGATAAAGAGCTCGGCGTTTTCCATCGTCCGGCAGATGTAAAAGGCACCGCCATTCTGACTTATGCGCACGGCTTAAAACCGGATGACCAATGGCTGTACCTGCCGGAACTGAAGCGCGTCAAACGCATTTCAACGGTCAACAAATCCGGACCGTTCATGGGCAGTGAATTCGCCTACGAAGACATCGCCTCATGGGAATTGGAAAAATACAAATATAAATACCTGCGCGACGAGGTGATCGACGGCCATGACTGTTTTGTTGTCGAAAATATCCCCGCGTATGAGCATTCGGGTTATGTCCGCCAACTTGAATGGATTGATAAAACCATCTATCAGCCGCGCCGGATCGATTTTTACGATCGCAAGAACACTTTGCTGAAGACGCTCACTTTCAGTGACTACAGCCAATATTTAGGTCAGTACTGGCGCGCCGGCAAACTTGAAATGGTCAATCACCAGAATGGCAAAAGCACTTCATTGATCCGCACTAACTATCGGTTCCGTATCGGGCTGACGGAAAATGACTTTATGGAAAGCTCCCTGAAGAATGTGCAATAAGCAGCCAATAGCAATGCGTTCCGATTCTTCAACAAGCCACCTGTTCAGTTAAACAGGTTTTGCAGAAATGAAACGGTTTAATCCGGTATCCGGCAGGATGCCGGACCAAACACCGGCCACCCTGAAAGTCCGAAAAACCAGCGTTCAAAGGCAACTGTGATGCAATCGAGATTACTCTTCGTCATATTGGTTATCAGTACGGTCATGACCAATGCGCACGCTGCCGAATGGTCCGGTTTTGCGGCCATGGATTTCCGCACCTATGCAAACGCTCCGGTATTCCCGGAACAAAACAATCTCCGTTTCGTGCCGTCAGGCGTCGCACAACCGGAATTCCGCCATGAATGGGGCAATGGCGCGCATCGTCTGACTTTTATCCCGTTCGGCCGGGTTGATGCCATTGATGAGCATCGCACGCACTTTGATCTTCGCGAGCTTAATTGGTTATATCAAAATCCGAAGTGGAATATCCGCGCAGGCGTCGGCAGAGTATTCTGGGGTGTAACCGAGTCGCGCCATCTCGTTGATATCATCAATCAGATCGATCTGGTGGAAAATATCAATGGCGAAGAGAAACTGGGACAGCCGATGGTCAGCTTGAACATCCCCAGTGCTTATGGGAATTTCAACTTTTTATACTTACCGTTTTTTCGCGATCGAACTTTCCCGGCATTGCATGGAAGATTGCGGTTTGTACCGCCGGTAGATCAAAATGCATCCGAATTCAGCGGTAGCGCCAACCGTTGGCATCCGGACTGGGCGGTGCGCTGGAGCCGGACTTTTGGCAACGTCGATATCGGCTTGGCGCATTTCATGGGCGTTGGCCGCGAACCCCGGTTACTTCCGAGATTCGACAATGGATTCGATACCAATCCGACAGCGCTGATACCCGTGTACGATTTGATTCAACAAACCAGTCTGGATGCTCAAGCGTCATTGGGAAACTGGCTGTTCAAACTGGAAGCGATTACACGCAGCGGACAGGGCAAGCGTTTTGCTGCCGTTGTAGCCGGCGCTGAGTATACCCATTACGGTTTGCTCGGCACCGATATCGATGTCGGTTTGCTGGCGGAGTATCTTTACGATGGCCGCGACAGAACCGCGCCGCCCACGCCGTTCAACAACGATGTTTTCTTTGGCGTGCGATTTGCATTTAACGATGCGCAGAACACACAGTTCTTGGCTGGCGTTACGACCGATGTGGAAACTCAGGCCAAAATCGGCACCGTCACAGCAAGCCGCAGAATTGGCGAGAAATGGAAAATTGAACTGGAATCCCGTTTCTTTGAGAACATTTCGCCCGATCACCCCAGAACGGAAATTCTCACCGGTTATCGCAAAGACAGCTACATCCAATTCCGCATCGCGCGCTATTTCTAGTCTTCGCAGGATTATTCCTATGCACACGAATTCACTCTACAGCAGCTGGGCCCATCAAGCTGTGGCGGCTCTGCTGCCGTCGCCGCCTTTTTATTTCTCGATCTGTGAAACACCGAAAGATCGTCAAGTACTCCACAAGTTCGAGTTACCTTTGATAGCGGGAGCCAGTATCAAGCGTCAGCAAGAATTTTGTTCGGGCCGCTTTTGCGCGCATCAAGTCCTCGATCGAATGGGATATCAAGATATACCGCTTTTGGCCGACCCGTATGGCGCACCGGTCTGGCCTGGCAGTATTACCGGCAGTATCAGCCACAGCGGCGGCATAGCGGTTGCAGCAGCAGTTCAAAAAAAAACATTTGCGCATTAGGAATCGACATCCAGGAGCACCTCAATCCTTTTCCCCACGACACATTGAGCAATTTATTCTCAGCAGCCGAAAAAAACGCCATTTTGCTGACCCGACCCGCATTGCGCGATCTTTACGCCTACAGCATCTTTTCCGCAAAAGAGAGCGTCTTGAAATGCTGCTACTACGCCTTCGATTGCGTACTGGAATTAAACAGCATCCATATCACGATGAAGATGAATGAAAACATTTTCTTTGCCAGCATTCTTGATCACTCAATTAACCAATCCTTTCTTGAAAAATGCCGACCGGCCGGGCATATTCGCTGCGATCCAACCCATGTTTACACTGCCATCTGGGTGTAGCAACCGATTGCCCCTCATGAACTTTTCTTTCGGACGCAAAAAGTAATAACATATGCACCATGCTTTCTGCCCGTCTGACTGTATCAACCCCTTAGTTTTTAAGCAATAAAGATAAATTGGCAATGTGTTGCACTTCGAACTTGAACCCACCTAGGGCGCCAGCAAAGCATACCGCAATCTACTGAAAGCATACGGTTTATTGGCAGCATGAGCCGCCTGGGAAATTGTTGGGATAATGCAGTTGCGGAAAGCTTCTTTGGCAGCCTCAAGCAGGAACGCTGCCAATCGCGGCATTACCTGACATGTTATGAAGCACAGCAGGATTTAACGGTGTTATAACAAATGTATCTCATTGTGTGAATGATAAATGTTTGGCTTCCCTTTGTCAGTCCAATCTACAAACTAGGACTCTGATTTTTTCGTT
>JAFEEV010000012.1 GCA_018240935.1 Pseudomonadota bacterium | reverse complement strand
GCGCAATCCCTTACCGGCACGGTCGATACTGCGCAGCAACAGTACCGTCACCCAGGAACCGGCTAGCCCGAGCAACGGGCGCGTACAATTGGAAAGCGTATATCCGGCTAATGCCAAGCCTTTACGCCGCCCGCTCATGACATCGGAATGCCGCCCTGCCCATAGCTTCAGAAAACACGCCAACGCGTCCGCCACGCCTTCGATCAATCCCAGGGCAACCGGCCCCGCCGCCAGCACGGTCGCCAACAGGATTGGAATCAGCGGCACCACGATGTCCGAAGCGAAGTCGTTGAAGAAACTGACAAATCCAAGCACGACAACGGTTTTCGGCAGTTTCTTAGAAGCACCGGAGTTTGCAGAATCCGGTTGATCAGGTTTATTCATGGCGTCATATTAGCGTAAAATGCCGAGTCCGCCCTGGTAGCTCAGTGGATAGAGCAACCCCCTCCTAAGGGGTAGGTCGCACGTTCGATTCGTGTTCAGGGCGCCATCATCTTAATAGCGTATGGCGATTGCAGTGCTTATATTTTTGTTGTGCGGGCATCAAATCGCTGAAAGACTACTGTGTTTGATGGGTGCGGTGTTTTTGCAGTGCGGATGCTGCAAAAGAATTGTTGGTGAGCCTTGCGCGAAGGATTCACGCTGCATAATCTGTTTCAAAAGAACGGTCTCAAACCGGAGAGAATGCAATTCCAAATGCAGATACTTCGAGCGTTACAACGCTTAATCCTGTTGCAAACTTGATTTAAGCATGGTAACGCTCCTAATTTCAGCGGCCCTGTCAGGTCAAGCCGCGTTGCGATGGCTTATTTTAAAAACTGCTCATCATTCTTTTCTGCTTTTTCTTCCGCTGCTTTTGCGTCATTTCCGCCATCTTCAGCTAATTTGCTGCCCACATAGCTACCCACTGCGCCACCGACTAAAGCTGGCATAACGGATTGCATCATTGAAGGGCTTTGAGCCGCTGCATTGGGCGCCGCAGCTGCTGCTGGTTGCGCTGGATTTGGGTTGGCTGCTTGCGCTTGAGCCGGTGCTGGCGCAGATTGTTTTTGTGAAGCAGTTGCCGCCGGTTGGGATTTCGAAGGTGCTTTTGATACGCTGCCTTTATTTTTCTTTGCATAAACGCTAGGGGCGAACATCATCGAAATGAGTACTGCAACAAGTAATTTTTTCATTGTACTAAGCCTATAAAATCAATCATGAATTAAAGTTACAAATCCGCTCCGTCGTATCCTCATCGCTTTCGATTGCTTTGCCGGATACAGCCTTGGAAGATAAAAGCGGATCATGGTTTTACCGCCGTTTTTAAAGCGATGGCATGCTGGCGTAACCGGGTTTCTCATGTTGCTGACCGGCAAGCCGTTAACGCGCGCCGCAATTTTGGGAATAATTTGGGATCGTGTCAATCGGTAAGTAAAAGTTTTCCGTGCCCGGGTATCTCGGATAGAATGCTGGGACTTAAATTAATTGATGCAGGAATTTTGCCGGATGACTGATTGGATAGAAATTACGATTTATTCTGTAATCGCGTTAGTGGCGGGACTTATTGTCGCGCAAATTATCAATGAAAAGCTGCGTAAATAAAATCTTCATACCCGCTATTTCCTTTTCCATTGCCCGTTGGTTTGAATCCAAGTTCCCGGCGGTACCGTGCGGATGATCTCCGCGGCGTAGACTTTGGCTACTTGATCTATATCGATGCCTTGGGCGGTTGCTTTTTCCTGATAAATGGCTCTGCGCTTGGAGTTAATCTCGTCGGCTTCTTCCCGGGCGCCCGGTTCGCGCGCGACCACATAGCCAGTATAGCTTTCACCGATAGCGCCGGATGCACGCAGGCTCTCGAGGGAATCCGCCCAGACCGGCGTCGCGGCGAGAGCGGTGAGAATCAGGGCGAGCCAAAGGGCGCGGCTGACTCCCGGCAAAGATTTTTTAACGATCATGTTTACTATACGCTGCATAGTGTTCTCCTTGTCGCGTTGAATATCAGAAGATGTTGGGGTTGGCTGCGATATCTTTTTTGGCTTGATCTTCAAGCTTAACCCGGACATCCGCATCCAGCTTGATATTGAGATTAATCGTAATCGGTTCCTGCGGTGATTCCACTTTAACTGTCGGTGCGCATGCCGTGATCACCAAGCAACCAAGGATCGAGATTGCTGTGACTGCCGTTGCGTTCATTGTCCGGTCAAATTGGCGCATGATTGTATTCCTTTTCTGATGGATTCTCGCGCTGCTTCGGGCTGAAAATCCGGGTAAAAAACCCTATTCAATGGGACTAAACTTTCCTTAAGGAAGCTCTGAGAAACTACTGCGCTCGGCCATGCTGCGTTGAAATCAGGTTCAAAATACTCATTTACCTTTTGTAAACTGCGCTTTTTCACCTGATTTCGCCTTGCCTGACCGTTGCTCGCTGCCTTTTTCAGAGTTTCCTTACTGGAATTTTAACGAGCCGCGCAGGATTTCATGAGATAAGTTGTAACCTCGATTGATCGTTTGCAGAATTTTATCAATATCCGTTTCAAGCTTAATATTCAAACGAAATGCCCGCCCTTCTTTTACTTCGGGATTATTCCCTAACAGCGACAATTTGGCTACCAGATCGTGCGTGACGGCTTTGTCGAGATCCATGGTTAATTCCGTATAGTGAAAATCCTGCGCCGCTTGCAGCAATAAATTCATTTCTTTGCCGGATGAAGCCAGCAGCTGCGAAGCTTTTTCCGATTTGAAGCGCAACACGCCCGGCGCCCGCGCCGCCAGATGACCTTGCGTGATGGTCACCTGATTTTCTTTTAATGTCAGCGGGATCTGACCGTCGAGATGACCGCTGCCTGTCAGTCCGTCAACTTTGATCAGATTAAAAAACGATTCCAGGTCGATGTTGCTGATGCGGATCAACGTGTCGGAGCGCGCCATCGCTGGATCGATGATGGTCGGCACCACGGATACCGTGCCCTGCAGCGTGGAAAATTGCGCTTGTTCAATGGCGATGCGCGGCGGGCTGGCACCTTCGATATGATACGAAACCAGCAGGTTTTCCAGCGGAATACCGGCATCGATACGTTGAACGGAAATGGTCTGCCGCGGCGGCGTGCGGGGTGACAATAAAT
>JAFEEV010000129.1 GCA_018240935.1 Pseudomonadota bacterium | reverse complement strand
CAAAGCAGTCATGAGCGCCCGGCGTTCCGAAGGAATCGGGCTATTCAACCGGCCATTACGAATGGAAAGGCTTCCATGCCGCAACAATCTTTCCGCTTGTTGGTTAACAAATAAGACTTGACCAGTGACATCCAGCAAAACGATGGCATCTTTACTCTTATCCAACGCCAGCTCTCTTAATTGCCGCATTTGCTGTTCTTCAAGCAATTTTCTTCGTATTGCCAAGGACCGCTGAAAATGCGGTATCAGTTTCCGGATCAACTGCTCGTCTTGTTGAGTGAAAGAATCGGCGGAAAGCGATTTATAAAAACTGAGAACTAATGGCATCGGTTGCTCCCGAGTAGCTTCCTCAATCACAGCAGTAAGCACGACACCAGTTCCATTCATCATCGGTTTGAAGAAATCACAGTAGATCTCAGTATTCTGGAATGCGTTACGCTCAATGAATTGATCGCCATGAAAGATAGCGCCGCGATGCGCCAAACCATGCTGAGCTGCCCCGGCTTTCCAAATATCATGCTTCCAGAAGTGGGATTCGTAGGCGGCCGGCGCACTAATATCGGCATTGATCATCGGAGAGAGCACAAGCATTCGATCATTTCCGGTATCCGGTGACCCAAACAATATACTGTCTTCCGCATTCAAGAGACGAGTCAGGTCACGAATCAATAATGCCCATTGTTCATCATCCAGTGCAGCATCATAGATCCTGAGAATCAGCGCATTCAGTTTTTCATGATCGGAAAGCATGGAGGCGGTTGAATATCAGATAAGATTCAGCGCGTTATTGTGCATAACGCATCGTAGCACAGAAACGGGGTTGTAGATTGGATCAGATAACTGATCAATAATTGATGAGTCATCACATTATGCTTGGTCAGCCTGATCAAGCGCTGCATATTTACCGGCAATGTCAGCGGGTTTTGTGCCAGGGATTCAATTTGCCGCTGTCGGACGATATTCAGTTACTGATCAAACAAATCGAGTGTGGAAGTTAACGTTGTTGTGACGGTTTCCTGTTTGCTTATCCTGGGACCGCTATTTCTGACCGGTGCAAAACTTTGCCGGTGAATTGCGCATGCGCCGTGTTGTTGCAAGGCTTGAAAATGCGCTTTGGTCGGATAGCCTTTGTGCCGGTCGAAACCGTAGTGCGGGTAAATGTGATGTAACCGCAGCATCTCGGCGTCGCGTGCGGTTTTGGCCAGGATCGATGCAGCTGAAATCTCAGGAATTAAGCGATCGCCGTTGACGATGGTTTGCACTGCGCAGTTCAGGCGCGGGCTGTGCTTGCCGTCGACCAGTGCCCGTCCGGGCGTGAACGGCAGGCTTTGCACGGCGCGTTGCATGGCCAGCAGGCTTGCTTGCAGGATATTGATGCGGTCGATTTCTTCGACCGTGGCGGATGCGATCGCCCATGCCAGCGCGTGGTGCTTGATTTCAGGCGCAAGAAAGTCGCGCTGTTTTGCGCTGAGTTGTTTGGAGTCGGCTAAACCGGCGATGGGATGAGCCGGATTCAGCACCACGCAGGCCGCGTATACCGGACCGGCAAGCGGTCCGCGGCCTGCTTCGTCGACGCCGCAGACGAGTATTTTGCTATCGGCGACCGGCAACAATCGAAACGGGACGGGTTATACCGCTCTTGCGGTACACATCAGTTGCGCTTCGGTGACGAGTTGATCATCCACTTCGGCGCGCGCGGAGTACTTCCATAATCCTTTGATCTGGCGTTCGATGGCCACTTTCAGAATCAATTGATCGCCCGGTAGAACGGGTTTTTTGAAACGCACGCCGTCGATGCCGACGAAATAATAAACCGAATCGGTTTTATTGACGGCATTCTCGGTTTTGAGCGTCAGCAGCGCGGCTGCTTGCGCCAGTGCTTCGACGATTAAAACACCCGGCATGACCGGATAATGGGGAAAGTGTCCGGAAAAGAACGGCTCGTTGATCGAGACATTTTTTAACGCGACGATATCCTTGCCCGCTTCCAGCGAAATGACCTTGTCGACCAATAAAATCGGGTAACGGTGCGGCAAGTATTTCAAGATTTCGTGAATGTTCATGATGCTCATTTTATTTTCCTTTTTAGCCTTGCAGTCTGGACCGGAATATACCGGCTGCGCTTCGGTTATTCGCTTTCGAGCACCTTGATCACTTTATCCGTGATGTCGATGCGCTGACTTCTGTAGACTGAATCTTGCAATTGCAATATCAGGTCATAATTTTCCGCTTCGGCGATTTTGCTGATCGCCCGATTGGTGCGCTCGAGTATGATGCTGTACTCTTCGTTCTGACGCACACTTAAATCTTCCCGCATTTGCCGTTGCGCGCGTTGATATTCCCGGCTCAGGTTGGCCAGGTTTCTTTCCAGGTTACGCCGCTCGTTTTCTTCCATCTTGATGCTGTTTATCTCCAGCTTTTCTTGCAATGTTTTGGCTTCCAGCGCCATTTTCTTGATATCTTCATCGCGCGGCATGAATTCCTGCTCGATTTTTTTCTGCGCCTGGATTGCCGGTGACGATTCGCGCAGGATTTTTTCGGTATTCACCACACCGATTTTAATTTCGCCGGTCATAGCGGCAGTGGAGCCGCAGGCAAAAGCAGCGGCTGTTATGAGCATAACCAGGCTATGCTTGCGTTGATGATCTTTTTTCAATCTATTCACCAGCCAGAACCTCAACTCAGTCAGAATTGTTGCCCGAACATAAATTGGAATCTTTGCAGATTGTCGCCGGGATGATCATTTAAAGGTTCTGCGATACTTACCTTCAAAGGTCCCATCGGCGAGACCCAGGTGAGTGCGAGCCCGGCCGAGTAACGCATCAAATTACTCAGATCGCCGAATTTGTTGAACGTAGTGCCACCATCCAGGAAGGTGCTCAAACGCAGCGATCGGTCGTCTTTTAAGAAAGGCACCGGAAACATCAGTTCGATATTGCCGACCACGCGCTTACTCGCGCCAACGGCAAACAAGGTTGAATTGCTGCCGGTAACATTGGTGAACTGGTCGCGAGGGCCCAAGGAGTTCAAATTATATCCCCGGACGGAATTATTACCGCCGGCGAAAAAGTTCTTGAAGAACGGCAACGGATGACCGGTATAGCCGTCGCCGTATCCGGCTTCACCGTTCAACATCAGCGTAAAGAAATCGGTTACCGGGAAATACCATTTTTGGCTGTAGCTGACTTTGTAATAATTCAAGTCGCCGCCGGGAACGCTGACTTCGCCGAATAATCGATGCGTAGTGCCGGAAGTGGGCCAGATGGCGCTATCGCGGCGGTCGCGGGCCCAGCTGATGGTAAACGGGAAGTTGTTGGTGGAGGTGCCGAACTCTCTAACGAAATCCAAATAACGCTGCGGGCTGTCGTCATAAGTACCGATCTTGGTATTCTCCGCTGCCAATCCAAACGACACGATGTCGCCTTCCGCGATCGGTATGCCGAGCCGCAAACCTGCGCCGATTGTTTCCGTTTTGAATGCGCCAACTTGCACCAATTTCCGGGTGTTCAGATCGCGCTTGTAGACGTCAAGGCCGAGGCTGACGCCATCGACGGTAAAATAGGGATTGGTGAACGAAGCGGCGTAAGTTTTATTGATGAGGCCGGTATTTACATCCAGACTGAAAAAATTTCCGGTGCCGAAAATATTGTTCTGCGAAACCGAGCCGTTCAGAATGATCCCTTGTTGCTGCGAGTAACCGGCGCCAAACATGATCGATCCGGTCGGTCTTTCTTCCACTTTGACGTTGATATCGACCTGATCGGTTTTGTTGGGTACGGCCGGGGTTTCGATATTGACGCTATTAAAGAAAGCCAAGCGGTCCACGCGCACTTTTGACAGATTGATGTTTTTGGTCGAATACCAAGCTCCTTCCATTTGCCGGAATTCACGTCTGATCACCTCGTCGCGCGTGCGATCGTTACCTGTGATGTTGATCCGCCGGATGTAGACCCGCCGCCCCGGATCGATAAAAAAGGTAAATGCCGCTTTGCGGTTTTCCTGATCGATTTCCGGTGATGCATTGACGTTGGCAAAGGCGTAGCCGTCGTCGCCCAGCCGGTCGGTAATCGATTTAATCGACTCGGTCATTTTCTGGCGGGCGAATACCGCGCCGCTTTTGAGCAAAATCAGTTTGCGTATCTCTTCTTCCGGCACGATCGTATCGCCAGCCACTTTGATATCGGAGACGGTGTATTGAGCGCCTTCGGTCAAGTTGATGGTGATGTAAATATCACGTAAATCCGGCGTGATCGATACTTGTGTGGATTCGATATTGAATTCGAGATAACCGCGGTCCAGATAATAAGAACGCAGGGTTTCCAGATCGGCTGCCAGTTTTTGTTTCGAGTACTGGTCATTTTTGGTGAACCAGCTGAGTAAATCCGGCTTTCTGAGCACCAATATGCCGCGCAACTCTTTATCGCTGAATTTTTCATTACCGATAAAACTGATTTTTTTAATCCGGGCGGTGCGGCCTTCTTTGATATCGAATGTAATCGCGACGCGATTGCGTTCCAGCGGTGTCGTGGTTGTGGTGATTTTGACGGCATATTTGCCGCGGCTGATATATTGGCGCTTTAATTCAAGCTCCGCTCTTTCCAGCAGCGAGCGGCTGAAAATCCGCGATTCCGATATACCGGCCTGTTTCAGGCCTTCGAGCAGCTTGTCTTTTTCAAATTCCTTGGCGCCATTGATACTGATTTGCGCGATTGCCGGCCGTTCCACGACTTCGACGATCAGGATGTTGTTTTCGGATTTCAGCTTTACATCCTTGAAAAAACCGGTTGCGTAAAGCGCTTTGATCGCTTCTGTTGCCTTGTCTTCATCCAGGACATCGCCGACTTTGACCGGCAGGTAACTGAATACCGTGCCGGCTTCGGTACGTTGTATGCCTTCGACACGAATATCCTTGACAATGAAAGAATCACTGGCCCAGCACGAGAATGCATAAAAAAAACTTAAAAGCGCAACAAGATGCCGGAATTTCATTATTTAGCCAGTGATAAGGCGGTTGATATCGTTATAGATGGCAAATGTCATCAGGGTTAACAGCATGGCCATCCCGATTCGCTGTCCAATAATGATAATTTTGTCGGGAAGCGGATTGCCTCTTATGATTTCAATCAAATAATACATTAAGTGTCCGCCGTCCAGAATCGGGATCGGCAGTAAGTTCAGAACGCCGATACTGACACTGATCAGCGCCAGGAATGCTAAATAAGATACCAAACCCATTTGCGCGGATTGGCCGGCATAGTCGGCGATTGAAATCGGTCCGCTGACATTCTTCAGGGAGACGTCGCCGGTGATCATTTTCGCCAGCATTTGCAAAGTCAGCACCGTCGTTTCCCAAGTTTTCTCGAGTGCTTTTTGCAGCGCTTTGCCGGGAGGATAGTGTACGGTCACCAGTAATTCGTCGAATTCCGCTTGATTGACCGCCGGAGCTACACCGATTTTGCCGATTTGTTTGCCATTCTCAGCCGCGCTTTCCGGTGTAACGCTCACTGTGATCGTTTGGCCGTTACGCCAAATCTCCAATTCCAGTGCCCGTCCCGGGCTTGACCGTATTTCTTTGACAAAGTCCATCCAGGTAAGCATTTCAGTATCATTGACCGCGATGATTTCATCACCGGCCAGCAATCCTGCTTTATTGCCGACACTGCCGGCGATGACCTGGCCGATGACAGGTTTGATGACGGGCTGATAGCTGGTGAGTCCGATGATACCGGGAAAATTTTCATTGAGCTTATCCGGATCGACATGGCTTAAATCCAGCTTGCGCAAATTGCTCTCGCCATTCTTGCTGACGGTTTGTATGGTTACATCCGCCGACTGATCGATGGCGTAGCGTAATAATGTCCAGCGCGCATCCTGCCAGCTGGCGACCGGCTCGTTTTCAATACTGACAATGGTTTCACCTTCGCTGAATCGGGCATGAGCGGCAGGCGTTGCGGGTTCAACCGGACCTACCACGGGCTTCATGCCGGTAACACCCAGAATAAAAAGCAGCCAGTACAAAACAATGGCTAACAGGAAATTGGCGATGGGACCGGCGGCAACAATAGCAAAACGCCGCGCAACCGGTTGGCGGTTGAATGCGCGCGGCAAATCCTCTGCCGCAACCCGGCCTTCGTTTTCGTCGAGCATTTTGACATAACCGCCCAGCGGAATAGCGGCGATCACCCATTCCGTCTGGTCTTTTCCCCAGCGCTTGCGAAAAATCGGCTGACCGAAGCCGATGCAAAACCGCAGTACTTTTACACCACTCCAGCGCGCCACCAGATAATGACCGAATTCATGAAATGTAATCAGGATCCCTAACGCGATAACGAACGAAATAATGGTGTAAGTTATTGACATGTCAGATATTGCATAAGAGGCGCGGAAAGAAGCCGGAAGACAGCATAATACGGATCATTTGATCGTTTCATTGGATAATGCACGATACTATCACTAATTGGGAAAAATGGAATCTAGTCATCGTTAATAAGTCTTTCTGTGGGGCTTATTGCAAATTGGCCAGCCAGTTTTGCGCGGCATTGCGCGCTTGCGCGTCTGTTCTGAGCACATCGTCCAATGTCGTCATTTCTTCTTGCCGCACGGTTTTCATGGCATGCTCGATCATGAGCGGGATGGCGGTAAACGGCATGCGCCTTTTAAGAAACGACTCCACCGCGATTTCATTGGCGGCATTCAGCACTGCGGGCATATTCCCGCCCGCGGCAAGCGCTTGATAAGCCAATCCCAGACAGGGAAATTTTTTGAAATCGGGTTCTTCAAAATCCAGGTGAGCGACTTTGAACATATCCAAAGCCGATACGCCGCTTTCTATCCGGTCCGGATAGCCCATGGCATGTGCGATCGGTGTGCGCATGTCGGGATTGCCCAATTGTGCGATGACCGAGCCGTCGACATACGCAACCATGGAATGAATGACGCTTTGTGGATGAATCACCACTTGGATTTTTTCCGACGGCGCTTCGAATAGCCAATGCGCTTCGATCACTTCCAACCCTTTATTCATCATGGTGGCGGAATCCACCGAGATTTTCTGCCCCATATCCCAATTCGGATGCGCACAGGCTTGTTCCGGTGTCACACTCGCAAGCGAGTCCAGCGGCGCGCGCCGGAACGGTCCGCCCGAAGCGGTGAGTAAAATGCGGCTGATACCTGACGCCGTCAAATTGCCGTTGAAATGATGCGGTAACGATTGATAGATGGCGTTATGTTCACTGTCGATCGGTAACAAAGTGGCATTGTGCTGTTTTACCAAATCCATAAAAATCCGCCCTGCCATAACCAGCGTTTCTTTGTTGGCGAGTAACACCAATTTCCCGGTACGCGCTGCGGCAAAGGTCGGGCGGATTCCGGCGGCGCCGACAATGGCCGCCATCACGGCGTCCACTTCGGGAAGCGAGGCGACTTTTTCCAGCGATTCGATACCGGCCAGCACTTCCGTTTTGATACCGGCTGTTTTGATTGCGTCAGCCAATTGCGCGGCGCTGTCCATGTTCAACATGACCGCAAACCGTGGCTGAAAGCGCTGGCACTGCGCGAGCATTTTCTCGACGTTGTTATTGGCGGTCAATGCAAAAGCCTGGAAACGGTCCGGGTGCCGTGCGATAACATCCAGCGTGCTTTCTCCGATACTGCCGGTAGAACCTAGAATAGTGATTTGACGAGTAGTTTTCATGACGCGGGTGAATAGAAAATAAGTAAAACCAACAGGGCAAACGGCAGTGAGGAAGTCAAAGCGTCGATACGATCCAGAATCCCGCCATGACCTGGCAAAATAGTGCCGCTATCCTTAACACCGGCCTGGCGTTTCATCAGGGATTCGTACAAATCGCCAATAATGCCCAAGATAGCCATAAACAGCAGTAACGGTAGCAATTTTGCCGCTAGCGATTCTTCAATAAACCAGAAATCCCAGATCAGAGCGTAAATCGACACCGCGATTAAAGCGCCTGCCACGCCTTCCCAGGTTTTGTTCGGACTGATTTGGGGAGCAAGCTTGCGCTTACCGAGCGACCTGCCGGTGAAGTAAGCCGCACTGTCGGAAATCCAGATGGTTGCCATGAAACCCAGTAAAAGGACCGGGCTGATGGCGCGTAACTGATACAGTGCAAGGCATGTGGGTAACAACACGATCCAGCCTATCAGCATCAGGACAAGCGGCTGCTTGATCGTGAAAAGCTGTTTCAAATAGAGTGGCGCAGCGAGGATCCAGAAAGCGGCCGATACAATGTGAACCCAGATCAATCCGGTCGAGTAAACATTCGTTTTTAACGATTCACTCATTTGAAACAGTAATTCTCCCCCAACTAAAGTGGTTAGGAGCATAAAAACGATGGTGTTTTTTACCGAGAATCCGGCCAGCCGGCTCCATTCGCGTGATCCGATCACGGTTAGCGACAGTAGTACGATAGCCCAAAATATATCCTGCAAAAAAAACAGCGCCGCTAAAAATAACGGGAGAACAACAAGTGCAGTCAGGATGCGGGCTTTAAGCATGAAATAGATCTTTTTATCCTTCAGCTGATAACACCAATTGCTCACTGGTGCGGCCAAAACGGCGCTCGCGTTGCTGATAGGATTGAATGGCCAGTTCAAATTCATGCTCGTCAAAATCGGGCCATAAGGTATTGGTGAAATACAATTCGGTATAAGCCAGCTGCCATAATAAGAAATTGCTGATGCGGTATTCGCCGCCCGTGCGGATGAATAAATCCGGTTCAGGCGCATAGCTCATGGAGAGATATTGGGCGAAATTTTCTTCATCAAAATTTAACGGCAGGTCTTTTGATTGCGCCATCATTTTGCGCACGGCCTGCATGATATCCCAACGCCCGCCGTAATTCGCGGCGATGGTAAATGTCAGGCGCGTATTGCCGGCGGTTAATTGTTCACCGACGTGAATGGATTCTATGATTTTCGGATCGAATTTCGATATGTCACCGATCACTTTAAAGCGGATGCCATTTTCATGGAGCTTGCTGATTTCTTGCTCGAGTGCGACAAGAAATAATTGCATCAGAGAAGTTACTTCATCGGCGGGACGCCGCCAATTTTCGCTGCTGAAAGCAAATAGTGTGAGATAGGTAACGCCACGTTCCATGCAGGCTTTTATCACACTACGCACCGTTTCAACGCCTTGTTTATGTCCGGCAATACGGGGCATATAGCGGCTTTGGGCCCAACGGCCATTACCATCCATAATGATGGCAATGTGCTGGGGTATTGAGCCTGTTTCCGGTATTTCGCTGGTTGAATTCGAGCCTTGTGGCATATCAAACCGCCAT